>CAZFBU010000162.1:0-9268 GCA_964517175.1 uncultured Saprospiraceae bacterium | reverse complement strand
CACGCCGTTACTTTCTTGGCGATCTCCCGCTTTGCCTGCTATTACAAGCCGTAAATTTTCTCGGATACATTTCATCGAATGTAAAGAAATAGAAGAAGTATAAATAGGTTGATCTATTTATACAGTTCGAGTCATTTCAAAAGTTGCTTCGCAATGCTGGGGCAACTTTCTTTTTGTAAATTCTACACGAATTCGCCTGCCTTTTGTAGATTTATCGAAATTTTTTGCAAAAAACTAACCAAATCTGCCATGCTGGACATTCAGAAAAGATTGACCAATTCCTTTTACATCATGCTGAGTTTGCCGGCAACGGCGATGGGCTTTGCACTGTGTGTGCAGATCGCGGCACTCAGCTGGATTTTGAATACGCAATTTGGTTTTGACCTGCATCAGATCGGTATCGTCTGGATGGCGGGACCGCTGGCGGGCATTCTCGGGCAGGTTATCATTGGCGTCATTAGTGATAATGTCTGGGCGTGGGGCGGTCGGCGTCGCCCTTTCATTCTGGTGGGCGGTGTGCTGGCAGCCCTGAGTTTGCTGGCGTTGCCGAATATTGGCGTCATCGGCGAGGCGCTGGGCACGGATGCCCTGGTGGGGGTAGCAATCACCGTAGCCCTGACGCTCGATTTGTCGATCAACATCAGCTTCAACCCCACGCGCTCGGTCATCGCGGATGTGACGCCTCAGGGCGATGCGCGCACCAAAGGCTATACCTGGATGCAGACGATTTCCGGCTTTTTTGGGGTGCTGGCTTATCTGATCGGCGCTTTCTGGAGCAACTACGCCTTGATTTATTTGGGGGCAATTCTGGTTTTTGCTTTTTCGATCATACCGATTTTTTTTGTTGCAGAACCCAGAAATTTGGATGAAGAAGCGGAAGAAGAAGATCCGGAAAGCGTAGCGACCAGCGTGTTGGATGCCGACGTTGCGGATGTGGAAATGAAGAAAAAAGGCAAAACCAACCTGACGGAGTTTCTGAAAATCTGCTTCGCACATGCGTTCACCTGGCTTGGCGTACAGACGATGTTTGTGTACAACTTTGCGTACGTTAAAGAAGTCATCATGGGCTTCGGCACCACCGAGAGCCTTTCCAATGTGCAAAATGACGAAATCGGTTTTATCAATGGTATTGCCTTTGCCATTTTGAATACGGTGGGTTTCCTGTTGCCGGCATTTGTGCTGGAGCCGTTGTCCGAGCGCATCGGGCGGGTACGCACGCACACGCTTTGCATCGCGACGATGGCGGTCGGGTATGTGTTGATTGTGCTATTGGCAAAAAGCTCGGTAGCGTTGTTTTTGATGATGGCGGTTGTCGGTATTGGCTGGGCGGCGGTGGTAAGCTTACCGTTCGCGATCATGTCGGAAGTGGTAAATCAGGCGCGCATGGGCTTGTTCATGGGCTTATTTAATCTGTCGGTCGTCATTCCGCAGTTGGGTGCTTCTTCGCTCGGTGGCTTTATCGACGGACAAGCGAGTAAAGCGACGATTTTTATTATCAGCGCCATTGCTTTGGGCATTTCGGCTGTTCTTTGGCTGACCGTTAAAGAGAATAGGAAATCATCGGAAGCGGGCGCGACCGTTATTGCCGGTGGGCATTGAGTTTTAGGTGATGACAGGATGGAACACCCAACAGCATACCGGAACCACATTCTGAAAAAAAAGTGTTATCTTGTTATTTGTGATATTGATGCAATTTTGTAAGTGTTTTAAAATACTATTGTATGGAAAATTTAATTGTTGAGAGATATATGAGACTTATTGAGCCATTACCATTTGAAATAAAGTTAGAATTGATGTCCAAAATATTCGAGCACCTGAAAATCAATGTAGATCAAACACAAACCAGCAAGGACGACCTTGTGGATGAACTGTATGGTGCATGGAATGATGTGGATGATTCAATCATTGAAGACATATATGATCGTCGTACAATCAGTGCAAAGGAAATAAATTTAGACCAATGAGTCAATATTTGATAGATACGGATATTTGTATTCACTTTCTAAAGGGAAAATTTGGAATAAATTTTAAAATAAAAGAAGTTGGATTGGATAATTGCTTTATTTCGGAAATAACGATTGCAGAATTAACCTATGGTGCCTACAGAAGTGCAGACTTCAAAAAGCACATCCAGGAAGTCAAAAAGGTGGAAGTTCTATTTGAAATAATTCCAATTTATGGTAGCATTAACAAATATGCGGAAGAAAGAGCGTGACTCCAGAAAGCCGGAACATTAATTCCTGATTTTGACTTATTGATTGGCACAACAGCATTAAACAGCAATTTAATAATGGTGACAAATAACGAAAGCCATTTATCAAGAATATCAGGCATCGAAATAGAGAATTGGACAAAAAAAGAGTTTAATGAGTATGCCAAATGAAAAACCAATGGCGAAATACTACACAGCGGCCATAGCAGGTTTTTTCAACAGGGTGTGTCACTTTTTTGAATAAAAAAATGGCATTAATACACATTTTATGGATAAAATTGTTAAATTTGTTAGATATACTCCGTAAAATGCTGTCTTTCAGATGAATAGCGTCGTAACTCAAAGATTTATAAAGTGCCACGATAAACTGCGGGACGACAATCAGGTTCGCTCCAGCCGCCAGTTTGCATTATCTTTGGATTACCTGCCGCAAAGTCTGAGTGAGATTCTGAAAGGAAGGCGCGACGTCACCATAGAGCTGTTGCGCAAAGCAATAGAGATGTACAAGCTCAATCCGGTGTATTTATTCACTGGCGATGGTCCGATGTTCATGACGGAAGCAGATCATCAGGATTTTCGGGTATTGACGATTGTAACCAATTCGGAGGAAGACGAACGCATCGTGCACGTTCCCGTACCGGCACAGGCAGGTTATGCGAGCGAAGTGACTAACCCGGCTTTTATACAGGAATTGCCGACTTTCACACTTCCCGATTACAAATACAAAACCGGTACGCATCGCTCTTTCGACGTGGCGGGCGATAGCATGGAACCTACGCTCAGCGAAGGAGACAAAGTGATTTGCAGCTATGTGGAACCAACCCTGTGGGAAAACACCATTAAAAATGGACATGTTTATGTGATTGTAACACACGGTGATGTGATCGTAAAACGCGTGAACAATAAGCTGACCGACAATCGCTGTCTGGAATTATCGTCTGATAATGGTTTTTACAAAAGCTATGAGGTTGCTGCCAACGACATTCGTGAGATATGGCAAGTGCGGGCGAAGATCAGTGCGTCTTTACCAGCACCACAACCGGAGTTGCATTTGAACGGACAGATTTCCAATTTGCAGCAAAAACTGGATCGGCAGGCGCAATTGATCCGGGATTTGCATCAGAATATCGAAAAATTGTTGTCGGATAATGGATTATCCGCTTAATTTACTTTTCAAAGCATTTCAAACGATATATGAAAAAGCACACCATCACCGGCACGGTTCGTTATCAGAATATCGGACCGGGATTTTATGGCATCATCGACAAACAAGGCAAGGAGTGGCGCCCGGTAAACATGCCGGAGCAGCTCAAATATGAAGGGCGGGAAGTGACCGTGGAGGTCAAAGAAGTGGATGATATGTCCATTTTCATGTGGGGGAACCCCGTGAAAATCATTTCTTTCAGCACGGTGACGCCGTGATGATTTCAGGGAGGCATAATTTGGCGGAAGAGTAGGAGGGCGCATAGGCGCTGTTTACTTCTTTTGCTCTACCGCTTCCAGCCCCAATTCTTTGCCCCTTTTCAGCATGAACGCGTAGGCTTCTTCATAGTTATTGCCGATGTCGCCATCCAGGATAGCTTCGCGAATCGCATTTTTGATGATACCAACCTCGCGGGAGGGCTTCAGGTCAAAGGTTTCCATGATGAGTTCACCGCTGACCGGCGGCTGCCAGTTGCGCAGGTGATCTTTCTCTTCCACTTCGTGCAAACGTTCGCGTACCAGTTCGTAATTTTCGAGATAACGCGCTACCTTGTTCGGATTTTTGGACGTAATATCGGCTTCACACAACAACATCAGATCGTCAATATCATCACCGGCTTCGTAGAGCAGGCGCCGGATCGCCGAATCCGTGATGTTTTCCTTGGTAAGTGAAATGGGACGCAGGTGCAGCAACACCAGCTTTTGTACGAATTTCATTTTGTGATCTAGCGGAAGCCCGAGGCGGCGAAAGATTTTTGGAACCATTTTAGCTCCCAGCACTTCATGTCCGTGAAAAGTCCAGCCGTGCTCCGGATGAAAGCGTTTGGTCGGTGGCTTGGCGATATCGTGCAGGATGGCAGCCCAGCGCAGCCAGAGGTTACCGGTATTTTTGCTGAGATTGTCGAGTACCTGAAGGGTATGATAAAAATTATCTTTGTGCGCCCGCCCTTCGCGCACATCCACGCCCTGCAGGGCAGCCATTTCCGGAAAAATGATGTGCAAAAGCCCCGTATCAAATAAATGCCTGAAACCGACCGAAGGCTTGGGCGCTTCCACGATTTTATTCAATTCAGTAATGATGCGCTCTTTAGAGACGATGTTGATACGGTTTTTGTACTTGGACAGCGCGCGGTAAGTTCCCGCTTCAATTGTAAAACCAAGCTGTGTTGAAAACCGAATAGCTCGCATCATGCGCAGGGGGTCGTCAGAGAAGGTGCGTCCGGGCTCCAGGGGCGTTTTAATGATTTTTTGTTCGAGGTGTTCCAACCCCTCGAATGGGTCGATAATCATGCCAAAATCCCGTTGATTAAGGCTTACTGCGAGCGCATTGATGGTAAAGTCGCGGCGGTTTTGGTCATCCTGGAGGCTACCGTTTTCCACAGTTGGCTTGCGGGAGTCGTGCCGGTAAGATTCCTTTCGGGCACCGACAAATTCAATTTCGAGGTCTTTGTGTTTTAGCATGGAAGTGCCAAAGCGACTGTAGGAAGTGACCCTGGGAATGGGGCGCAGCTTGCCGGCAACGTGCTCCGCCAGCCGGATACCGCTGCCGACACAGACGATGTCAATGTCTTTGGAAGGTCGATTCAGTAGCCGGTCGCGCACGTATCCGCCCACGACATAAGCCGGATAGCCCAACTCTTCCGCCGTTTCGCTGATGATTTGGAATATTTTTCTAACCTCTTCTTGTATATTAAAAACCACTTGCGCTTTTCCGTTTTGCGTTCTTGCCAGATAACTGGTCAAAGAACGTCGTTTTGTAAGGTAATTTCTCCTGGTTTACGCTTTCCGGATTGTGAGCATCAGCCGTAAAGGGTTGCTAAACAACCGGTTCGCTATTTTGTCTATCACTTTCCATCCGCCGAAAGGCAGATATTGCAGCACCCGATGCGTTTGTAATTTTACTAAAAATTTGTTAGCAAAAGTATTTATTTTACAATTAAAAACTGGCTGCGCGGTCCATAATTCGCGTACGTTTTTTTCGTCAAACGAGTGCAAATGTGCGTTGTGCGGTGTCGCCCGGTTGCAATGCACGCAAAGCGAGTGCGGTATTTGCTCATTGTAGGGCGTTGTGATGATCAGGGTTCCGCCGGGCTTCAATACCCGCAGCAAATTTGACACAAAAAGCTTTGGATCGGGGGTATGTTCCATCACCTCCGCTGCGATGATGCAGTCGAATGTATGGGCTTTGAAGGGCAGGGCATACACATCCGCCACCAGCGCAAAATGTTTTTCAAAGACGTACCTTTGCAGCGCTTTGGTTGGATTGGTCAGGGAGACATCCATCGAACAAACAGACACGTTTTTGTCGGCGAAATATTTTGCCACCCAGGCGCTCCCGCAGCCTACGTCCAGAACGGACTGCACCTTGCCGGGGATATGGCTTCTTATCATTTCGTGCAGGCGACGGTTTTCGTGGCGGGCTGCCCCGTGCGCAAACGCCTCAAAATAGTCGAACACTTCGGCATCCTGCTGATAATGCGCCAGGTAATAAAAACGGGCGCGCACGCCATTGCTCAAGGTCACCTCGACCGCTCTTTCCGCTGCATTTTTTGGCAGTAAAACCGGGATGCCGTTTTTGATCTCGAAACTTTCCTTTGTTTTTTCGTCGATCAGGCACTGTTTTGTGGCATCGTACGCCAACTCATTGCCGACAGGACTTGCAAGCATTTGCAGAAAAGCTTCATTCATACCATTAACAGGTTCTCCTCTTGGCTGTAAACTTCCTGAACTTCATTCAGAATCAGGAAGAGTTCTTCTGGTTCTTCGGTCGTCACCAGTCGGGTGCGGTAGGGCTTGATATTGGGGAAGCCGCGAAAATAATTGGCGTAATGCCTGCGCGTTTCCAGCACGCCGAGCTTCACGCCTTTCCATTCGATGGCGTGCTGCAGATGCTGGCGAGCGGCATTTACCCGTTCTTCAACCGTAGGTGGTGGCAGCAATTCGCCGGTGGCAAAATAGTGCTTGATTTCCCGGAAAATCCAGGGATATCCGATGCTGCCCCTGCCGATCATAATGCCATCCACGCCATAGCGTTCGCGATATTCCTTTGCTTTTTGCGGGCTGTCAACATCGCCATTGCCAAAAACGGGTATCCGCATGCGCGGATTTTCTTTCACCTGCCCGATGTACGACCAGTCGGCTTCGCCTTTGTACATTTGCTTGCGCGTACGCCCGTGTATGGCAATAGCCTGTACGCCAATATCCTGCAATCGCTCCGCCACTTCAACGATGTTGATGCTCTTTTCGTCCCAGCCCAGGCGGGTTTTCACCGTCACCGGTTTATTGGTTGTTTTAATGATGGCTTTGGTCAATTCGATCATTTTCGGAATATCCTGCAGGATACCCGCGCCCGCCATTTTGCAGGCAACTTTTTTGACCGGGCAGCCGTAGTTGATGTCAATGACGTCGGGGTTGGCAGCTTCTACGATTTCAGCAGCCCGAACCATGCTTTCGATTTGTGCGCCGAAATACTGAATGCCGATCGGGCGTTCGTAGTCGTATATATCCAGTTTTTTCAGGCTGGAAGCAGCATCGTAGATTAATCCGTCGGAGGAGATGAACTCCGTGTACATCATATCTGCACCCTGTTCCTTGCACAAGGCGCGGAAAGGCGGATCGCTCACATCTTCCATGGGCGCCAGCAATAGAGGGAATTCTCCCAGTTCCACATGTCCAATTCTCACCATGGCATTTCGATTTAGCCCGCAAAAGTAAGGGATTTTGCGTAAATAATCATTTTATTAAAAGTGAAAAGAGCCGAAAAGTTCCGAAAAAGAAGAATGCAGGAAATATTTTTGCAAACTTCTCGGACAGAAGGAATAAAATTTTAAATTTACGGGCGTCTCTCACAAAAAATTTAAAACGGAATTGAAAAACTATTAAACGAACACATAAATGGTAACTGTTATAATTGCTTGTTTTATAATTGGTTATTTGACCATTGTTTTTGAGCATCCGCTTCGGCTGGACAAGACTGTGCCGGCGCTGATCATGGGTGCGCTTTGCTGGGCTTTGCTAGCTGTTTCTTTTCACTACGGCTGGGTGTCGGTGATCGATACGCACGAACACGTGTATAGCATGGCTGGACTGGAGGGGCATGGAGGCGCGGAAATGCAGGAAATGGAACATGGTTTTGAGAATACGCTGCTCCACCACCTCGGTAAAACCGCTGAAATTCTCATCTTCCTCATTGGTGCGATGACGATCGTGGAAATTATCGACCTGCACCGGGGCTTCGAGGTACTGAAAAGCTACGTTAAAACCAAAAAGAAGAGCAAACTGCTCTGGATTGTTGGTATTCTTGGTTTTGTTCTGTCGGCTATTATTGACAACCTGACCGCCACCATCGTGCTGGTCACGCTACTGCGCAAACTCGTGCCCGACCGCGAGCAGCGCCTGTGGTTTATTGCGATGATCGTCATTGCGGCAAACGCCGGCGGTGCGTGGTCGCCCATTGGTGATGTGACCACTACCATGCTCTGGATTGGCAATAAGGTGTCGGCGCTCGGGCTGATCGAATACGTCGTCGTTCCTTCTATCTTTTGTTTTGTGGTGCCTTTTGTTATTGCAGCGTATTTCTTACCTGCTTTTAAAGGCAATATCGACAGTGACCCGGAGGAGAGTGTAAAATCAAAGAAAATATTGAGCAGTACTACCATGTTGTACCTGGGGCTTGGCGCTATCGTTTTTGTACCTATTTTCAAAACCTTGACGCACCTGCCTCCTTACGTTGGTATGATGCTGAGTATGGGTGTTGTATGGCTGGTTTCAGAATATATCCACCCGGAAGAAGACTTCGACGAAGAAAGGCGCGAAAAGTACTCTGCGCATAAGGCGCTTTCCCGCATTGAAATGTCGAGTATCCTGTTTTTTCTGGGTATTCTTATGGCTGTTACCGCACTGGAGAGCCTGGTGTTTGGTACGGTGCAAAGCGGTGGCGAGCAGATTCAGGTCGGCACGCTGCGCTATGTGGCCGAGTGGCTCGAAACGGCAATCCCCAATCAGGATGTCGTCGTTATGATGCTGGGCGTAGCTTCGGCAATCATTGATAACGTTCCGCTCGTAGCGGCTTCTATGGGTATGTACAATCAACCGATGGATTCGCAAATATGGCACTTCATTGCCTATGCTGCCGGTACGGGCGGTAGTATGCTGATTATTGGCTCGGCAGCGGGCGTAGCGGCAATGGGCATGGAACGCATCGACTTTATCTGGTATCTGAAGAATATTGCATGGCTGGCGGCTATTGGCTTTTTGGCTGGTGCGGCTGCTTTCATCGCCATGGAGGCATTTGTATTGTAACCGAACGCTCAGGCTGTACGGATAATCGCCGAATGGAAATCGTTTCTGTTTGGCGATTTTTTTATTTTTATTCGTTCTTTGCACCAGAATTGCTTTTTACCAAAGCGCAGTAAACAATTGACGACTTTAGCTTATTGTATTGAAAATATTGCGGCTCGTCTGTACGCAAAAATATCGGAATATGAGAAACACACTCTTCGGCATGGCTCTGCTACTATTCACTTTTGCGTGTGCCGATCAGCAGCAGGAAAAACTGGTGGGCAACTGGCAGGCTTTTGAAGTACTCGAAAAAGGTCGCCCAATGGATATAAACGCCGGTGACATCCGCTTTTCCTTCGGCGCAGAAGATCGCTACCGCTTCGAAGGTACGCTCAACTACCGCGAAGCCGGCACCTACTACCTCCAGTCCAAATACCTCTACACCATTGACACCGTCAATCAGGCAAGCACGGAAAAAGCAGTGGAAATTATTAAACTGACCGACGATTCGCTATTCCTCAAAATGCATGAAACCGGCAAGGAGCGCATTATGAAACTGGTGAAGGTGCGATA
>CAZFBU010000161.1:3612-9291 GCA_964517175.1 uncultured Saprospiraceae bacterium | reverse complement strand
GGTCTGTAAAACCGGAATGATGAAATCGATCAGTTCGCGCAATTCCCAGCCTAGTAGTTCCGCGCCTCGTTGCACCTCTTCGCGGTCCACGGTAGCCGCGAAGGATTTTGTTTTCAATTTTTTTATGACCGATTTGGCTGTCATGCCCTCTATTTTTGAGGGACGAATAAGGGCGGCGGCAATGATGAAGCCGGTGAGTTCGTCGGCAGCAACGATGCATTTATCCAGCAGAGAAGTACGGGGCACATTCCATTTGGTATAATGCCCTTTGATGGCGTAAGCAATCTCGTTTTCGCCCATTTTTTCCAGGCGTTCCACGATTACCGCCGGATGCCGGTCGGGGTATTTTTCGTAATCGGCGTCGTGCAGCAATCCGGTCACGGCGAATTTTTCCTCCTCTTCCCCGTAGTGCCGGGCAAGTGCTTCCATCACAATCGCAACGCTTTCGGCGTGGCGCAGGAGGGAAGGCGATTCGGTCATTTCGGTCAGTAACTCTTGGGCTTGTGCTTTTGTCAGCATAGTATTTGTATTTGGGCAACTAATGTAACAAATTTGGCGGCAGTGCAAAAAAAACTAATCAGAAGAATTAGTGACAAGGATCATTTTCTGAGAAAGGTAAAAAATGTAATTTACACCCTATGGAAAAAGAGGATTTACGAATAGCCGGAGATTTGATCGCGCGCGATTTTGAACTGGAAGCGCAGGAAGAAACCCTGAGCGAGGATGTTTTGCTGAGCCTGCTCGCTGACCAGATCGCTTACATGATAGAGGCGCGCATGGAGTTTTTGCTGAGCCTGATGTACCGGCTGGATATTGATGAAAAAAAAGTGAACGAAGCACTGTCGCCCGCAGGCGAAGAACCTGCCAATTGGGCGCTGGCTCGCCTCGTGCTGGAACGCCAAAAGCAGCGCGCCTTCACCAAAAAGCATTATAAGCAGGGAAATCTTGACGGGTGGGAGTGGTGAGCAACGGCAACATGATGGATAGCTGGTTGATTCCTATCCCGAAATCAACCAACTATCAGTTAGTTTTTAATACTTGTTGAAGTAGAAGCTTTCCGGCTCGGCGCTGATCGCCACGCCATCTACGCAAATCTTTTGCTCCAACACTAATTCGTCGAAGTTCAGGTGCTTGATGGTGGCAACTTGCGTGACGGTAGCCGATTGACCGTTGCAGAGGCTTTGCGTGCGCATCAGCAGGTGCTTGCCATCGTCAGAAATTTCCCAGGTACCTTCTTCTCTGAGCAACATTTCTGCGCCGCCAAGTTCTTTGGTAAACGTGCCATCCTGACGGAAGTGAAACTTCAGCGAACCGTTCGCGTTTTTATATTCGAAGTAGGGGTTTTCCCATCTTCCGATCAGCTCATTGCGTACCATTGCGATCTCGACAGCGGTGATCGTGTCTTCGGTGTTGTCTGGAATCGGGTTGTTGCCGGCATTCGAGTAATTTGCACATGTCAATGACACGAGCAATGCAAAACTGATGGATTTAAAAAACTTGATTTTCATGGGTAACAGAATTTTTATACAGTCGGGTTAAATAAATTCGTCGCAAATAAAACAATCTTTGGTTGTCTTTAGTGCACGAAATGGGTTAAACTATTTGTTAATTTTTTTCGCAATTTGCGTACACTTGCTTTTTTAGATTTTCTTTTCAGAGGCTATTTCAAAGACGAAATAAAATTCTAAAGGATGCAGAAACGCCTCATTTTATAAGTGTTAAATTTGTATTAAAATTTCAAAAGAACGTTTTCTTTTGTTTTACAAGGATGACTACAAATAGCGCAAAAAGTCACGGAAGTGCATATTTTTTCGATTTTTCTGGATTGAAAAACGACTAAACGCAAAATGTTGATAAAAACGAGGGGCATTGTCCTGAAAGTAATCAAGTACAGCGAAACCAGTGTGATCGTTGATGTTTACACGGAGGAGCGCGGTTTGCGGAAGTATATTATAAATGGCGTGCGGAGCAAAAAATCGCGCGTGCGGGCGTCATTGGTGCAGGTGATGTCGTTGGTAGAGTTGGTTGCTTATGATCGGGAAGACCGGGAACTGAATCACATCAAGGAAATCAAACCGGCTTACGTTTATCAGTCGATACCTTTTAATGTACGAAAAGGCGCGATCGCGCTTTTTATAGCAGAAGTGGCGCGCAAAACCATTCACGATTCGGAAGAAAATGCGGCATTATTCGGCTTTTTGTTTGACATTTTCTGTTATCTTGATGAGACAACGCAGCCCGTTGGCAATGTCCATCTGCACTTTTTGCTGGGGTTGACTGCCTACCTCGGTTTTTTGCCCGGAGGCGAATGTTGCGCAGCGACGCCCCTGTTCGATCTGCAGGAGGGCATTTTCGTTGGCGATGTACCGGGGCATACCTACTACATGAATGAAATGCTCAGCCAAACTTTATCCGCGCTTTTGCATCGCGAATTGCGCGATTGCCATGAGGTGAAGATGGATGCTGTGCATCGGCGTCAGCTACTGCAGCATCTGCTGGATTACTACCGCCTGCACATCGACTACCTGCCGGAAATCAACGCGCATCATATCCTGCAGGAAGTGCTGGGGTAATTTTGCAAAAAAAAATTGGAAAGTAAAAAGACTTCGCCCCGCAACGGGGCGAAGCTAGTGCCTCGGGTACTAAATCCTTGACACCCCAAGTTTCGTTCTTTTGCAGCTACTCTTCGTTGAAGAACCCCTCTTTTAGCTACGGCTAAAGTCGTGAACCTTCGCCTCGATTAGCTACAAAATAACTTCAACTTAAGTGTCAGAGACTTAATTCTCGAGGCACTAGTCGATGAGATTGCGATGGTTTATTCCTCGAATGGAATCACCAGTTCCTGTCCTGGATGGATCAGGTTTGGATCTTTCAGTTGGTCGGTGTTTGCATTAAAAATCTGCATGTACTTGTTGGCTTCGCCGTAGTAATGCTTGGCAATTTTCGACAAAGAATCACCGCTTTCCACCGTGTGCTTGTGGTAGTAATCGGTTTCTTCCACTTTGATGTCGGCGGCGATGTCGGATGGGGTGTCCCCACCAATTTCCTTGATCTTGTCCCAGAGGGTGTTTTTCAAATACTGCGTTTTTACTGTACCGCCGATCTTGAGTTTGCCGTCCAGTTCTTCTACGAAGCCATCCGTGGTGCCTAATTTTTCGCCAAGATCCAAAACAGGTTGATATTTCGCTTTTACTGACATAGTACCTTAAGTTTTGAGGTTTTGAAATGAATAAATCTATTGTTAAGACGTCCGAAGACGAAAAAGTCACAGAAAAGGTAGTAAAAAGTGCGGAAAACAAAAATTTTTCTTGTGTTATCAAATAGTAAACTCCTTCGCTTCATCGGGGCGCAGTACGTCCCGGCGATTGAGCAGCATCCAGTTGCCGCCTACATCCAGGTAGGTTCCATCCGGAAAAAAGGAACAAAATTGATGCTGATAAAAATTGTAGGTTTTGTCAATATCTTTTGCTTTCGCGGCCAGCCGATTATAGAGCAACACGCCACCGGGGGCGAGTAGTTCTTTCAGTTGCTGCAAAAATGCAGCCGACTCAAAAGCTGAAGGTACGACATCATCGAGGAAAATATCCATGCAGATGAGGTCGAAGGTTTCGCTGCATTGGGCAACAAAAGCGGCAGCATCGGCACAGATGGTTTGAATGCCGGACTGCAGGTCAGGGAGGGTATAACGATTCGCCAGATCGAGAACGGCTTCGTCAATTTCTACCACGGTGTAATTGAGCTGCAGTCCCATTTTTTGTTCGAGTAGAATGGGAATGCTGCCCAGACCAAAGCCCAGAATCAGCACCCTTTTGCCGGGTATTTGCTCGAGGTCTATTCGCTGAAAAGCGCGGTCGAAGTTGCTGTACAAATCGCCGAAAGAGTAGATGGCATTTGCCGTGCTGAGCTGATAGCGCCCGCGCCGCAGACTGACGTAGAGGTGGGGGTTGTAGTCGCTGGTGGCGCTTTCAATGTGAATTTCCGCCAGGTAGCTCAGCCATATTTTCCAGGTAGGCTCTTTCATTCCGGTTTTTGTAATGGGTGGCTACGCATCAGGTTCGATTAGAAAACCAGTTGGGAAAGTTGTCGTTGCGCTCTTGCTCCCGTTCCATTTTGGTGCGTTCGAAGGTATCTCGGTCGAGAAAGAATTTTTCTTCGATTTCTTCTTCGGTTTCCCAGGAATACTTAGGTCGTACTTCTTCCTTTTCGATCACATCTTTATACCAAAAGGAGGTGAAAATACCAACCAAAGCGCCCAGTAAATGACTCTCCCAGGAGATGCCTTCCTGTCCGGGAAGAATGCCATAAACCATTGACCCGTAGTAGAATACCATAATAAGCGCCAGCGCAATTGCCCGAATATTGCGGCGGAAAACGCCATTCCAGAACACGAAAGCTACCAATCCGTAAATAACCCCACTTGCCCCAATGTGGAAATGCCGGGCCATGTCAAACAGATCGGCGAAAGCCCACACTGCCATGCCGGTCAGCAGATAGATCATGACGAAAGCGGGAATCGCGATGCGACGATAAAAAAACAGAACCATCGCGCTCAGCACAAACAACGGCGGCGTATTGGAAATCAAATGCCCCCAATCACCGTGAATAAAGGGCGAAAAAAATACGCCTTTCAGCCCCCACCACTCGCGCGGAAAAACGCCCAGCCATCCCAGGCTCACACCGCTGATGTATTGCAGGGCATGTATCACCCACAAAATCAGCACCATGTACGCTGGAATGATGAAGCTTTCCTTTAGTCTGGTTGATAAGTTTTTAAACATAAAAAGCTTGTTATTTGGAGATCCGTCATTTGTAATTTAGATTTTTTACCGAATCACAAATAACAACCTTATCCCAATATCTCAACCATTTCCAACAGGATTGGGTTGAGTTCCATGTGGTGTTTTGTAGCCTGCTCGAATGGCGTATGTACAATTTTGCCTTTTATCTCGCCAATCATTACACCATATTTTCCATCCAGTAGCGCCCGCACCGCTTCCATGCCCATGCGGCTGGCGCGCACGCGCTCCATGCACGTAGGGCTACCGCCCCGCTGGATGTGCCCCAGCACCGTCACCTTGATTTCGTAGCGCTCGAAGCAGCGTTTTTTTACTTCCTCCGCGATGGTGAACGCGCCGCCGGCATCGTCGCCTTCGGCTACTACCACAATGCTGGCATTCTTTTTGCGCTGGAAATTGCCCTCCAGCGTAGCTACCAGTTTATCCAGGTTGGTGGTGGTTTCGGGCACTAACACGGCTTCGGCGCCGGTGGCAATAGCCGCCGACATGGCAATGAAACCGGCATCCCGCCCCATCACTTCGACAAAAAACAGGCGATCATGTGCATTTGCTGTATCTTTGATGTTGTCAATGGCATGCATGGCAGTATTGATCGCTGTATCGTAGCCAATGGTAAAATCCGTACCGAAAAGATCGTTGTCGATGGTACCCGGGCAACCGACAAATTGAATGTCCGGATATTCTTCCATAAAAACCAGCGCCCCCCGAAAGCTACCATCGCCGCCAATGACGACGAGCTTGTCGATGTCTTGCTTTTTCAGGTTTTCATAAGCTTTTCGGCGACCTTCTTTAGTGCGAAACTCCTCGCTTCGCGCCGAACGCAGAATGGTGCCGCCCTGATGTATAATACCGCTCACTGAATGGGCATCCATATTTCGGAATT
>CAZFBU010000161.1:1675-3512 GCA_964517175.1 uncultured Saprospiraceae bacterium | reverse complement strand
CCATGCAAGATGCCGACGACCTCCAGGTTGTGATGCAGAGCCGTGCGAACCACCGCCCGAATACAGGCATTCATGCCCGGCGAATCACCACCGGAAGTAAAAATTGCTAATTTTTTCATGCTTTTTTTTCTGGTAATTTGTTGGTTTTCAATTTGTTTTAAAATTCACAACCATCCGCCCCTGCCAACTGCCCCTGCCAACTACTTCACTGCCCATTATATCGTCGGCGTACGGTTTTGATAAAACTCTGCGCGATTTCCTGCCGTTCTTCGTCCAGCCAGTCGTATTGCTCCGCCACACTGAGCAGCAGGCTCCTGGCTTCGTTCATGGTCTCGAAGCGATTGAGCAGCTTCAGCGTTTCGTTGAAAGACTCGTTGTCTCTGCCAAACAATTCGTTGATGTACAGCAGTTTGTCATTAATGGCAAAGGCTTTCGTCAAATCGGTAACCGGGCGTTCGCTCAATTTTTCCGACAATTCCCTCGCCTGCTTCTGGTCGAAGAGCACCTCATAATTGCCACTTTTGGCCGGGCGGCTGACCGGCGGTGGCGTGGGTTTAGGCTCTTCGCGCGGTGGTGGCGGTGTGTATTTGGGCGCTTCTGCCACTTTCGGGGCTTCGTAGGAAGGTTTGGCCGCAGGGACTTCCCGTGGCGGTGGCGGCGGTGGCTTCACATCTGTTTCCACGATATTGGGCAGCGATTGTGCCGGTTGCTTCGGCGCATCTGCTTCCAGAAATTCTTCGTACAATTGCCGAATGTAGCTCAGCATCAGATCCCGCTCAACGGCAACCATCGGTCCTTTGTTCAAATTGATACTTTTGTAAAGGGAATTGATCTTTTCCAGTAAAATTTTGACTTGTTGCGAATCCATTTGTTTTCAGACTTTTAAGTGTCAGATTCAAGATGCCAGACTAAAAATTACGGGTCTCTCGTCTGTCTTTTCCTTCCTGAACCCTGATTTTATTCTCAATTCTCAAATATAAACAGTTGGATGATTCTATCGGAACATCTAACTTAGCTTTTGAACGATTTTTTTTGTATCAACAAGATGGAGAAGGTTAAGAAAGTTCTCAAAAGCTTTAAAAACTAAACCTTCTGGTCTTTCTAAACCTCCTCAACAAAAAATAAAATGTTTCTAGAACCGCATTTTAAAGGGCAGCGCAGCGGCTGGATCGAGGTGATCTGCGGCTCAATGTTCTCCGGCAAAACGGAAGAGCTGATCCGTCGGCTCAAACGTTCGAAGATCGCAAACCAGAAAGTTGAGATTTTCAAACCCAAAATCGATACCCGCTATGACGAAACGCGGGTGGTTTCGCACGACGCCAACTCCATCCTCTCCACACCGATCGGGCATTCTTCAAAATTACTTACGCTTTCTAAAGGAGTGGATGTGGTAGGAATCGACGAAGCTCAGTTTTTTGACGAAGATTTGCCCGAAAATGTGCAACAGCTTGCGCTTCGGGGCGTACGGGTTATCATAGCGGGGCTGGACATGGATTTTCGCGGGCGTCCGTTCGGTCCTATGCCCGATCTTCTGGCGGTCGCCGAATATATCACGAAGGTGCATGCCATTTGTCCGCATTGTGGCAATTTGGCAACGCATTCTTACCGCCTGGCGAAAGATGACGACACGGTGCTGGTCGGCGAAAAAGACCTGTACGAGCCGCGTTGCCGGACCTGCTACCACATGGGCAATATCTTGGATTTGAAAATAAACAGCGAACGCGTTAAAAAATAAAGGGGACGTTCAAAGGGAAAAATTTGAGGTGATGAGCTGAAATTTGTTTGCATAGCCAGATATCAACTCATCACCTCGTAGCGGTTATTCAACCTTTCCGCC
>CAZFBU010000161.1:0-1575 GCA_964517175.1 uncultured Saprospiraceae bacterium | reverse complement strand
GAAGGCGGATAAATCCACCTTTCAACCCTTCCACCTTTCAACCTTATTGAAGAATCACTTCCTTCTCCTCTACCATCTTGCGGATGTTGATGAGAGCGTAGCGCATGCGCCCAAGTGCGGTGTTGATGCTCACGCGCGTCAGCTTCGCGATTTCCTTGAAGCTCATATCCGCGTAGTGGCGCAGGATGACAACCTCACGCTGTTCCGGCGGCAGTTGATCTACCAGATGGCGAATTTTGTCGTGTGTCTGGCTGCGGATAATGCTTTGCTCCGCATTATCATCCGTAACCTGGAGGATATCGAAGATGTCAAAGGTTTCCGTTGGCGAAACCTGCGGGCGGCGCTTGGTGCGGCGGAAATAATCCACGCACATGTTGTAAGCAATCCGCATCGCCCACTGCAGGAACTTGCCCTCGTGGTTGTACTTGCCTTTGCGCAGCGTGTCGATTATTTTGATAAAAACCTCCTGAAATATATCTTCGGCCAGACTTTGATCCTTGACAAAGAGGTAAATTGAGGTATAAATTTTTTGCTGATGACGGTTGAGGAGTGTCTCGAAAGCGCGTTCGTCTCCTTCCAAATAGCGAGCGATGAGCTGCTGGTCATTAAGCGGCGTAACTTGCATAACTAAATAATTTTAGCGTTATGGGATGTTGAATTTCTAATTATTTAGTGTAAAAGTTACTACCGATAGACGAACTGTTTTTTGTGAAAAATTAGAATTGATTTAAACTGCTTTTTCTTCTAAAGCCTCCCAAAGATAAGAGCATTAATTTGAAAAAAAGAAATGTTTGCCGGTTTTTTTTTCTCGCTTAACAAGATTTTAACGAAATTAAGCAATATAAAGCGAAATAAACAACAAACCTTATTTGGCGTTACTGGTTATTTTTAACAGAGTTGTAATTTTAAACGTGTCTTAACAAAATTTTTGCCAACCTTTCATTCGCTGCCCGCCGTCTGGAAAAATAAAAAACCTTATTAAAATGAAAACTTTCAGCAAATTGATCTTATGGAGCCTGGCGTTTATGTTGACAAACTGCGCCCACGACATCACCCGGGCGGAAAACGAAGAGTGCGACTGCTATTACCTGACGGAATCGGACAACTCCTTTGTTTTTGGAAAATATTTTGGCTTTTGCGTGGGCGCGCAATGCACCAATCTGTATAAAATTCAGGACGGGCGGGTGTTTTCCGATGCTATGGAGCGCCTGATGGACCCGGATGATCTGGTGTTCAAAGCCGAGCCGCTCTCCAATGAAAAGTATCAGATCGCAAAAGCGGTGCTGGATGCCTTCCCGGAGGAACTGCTGGCAGAAACTGCCGAAACGATTGGCTGTCCGGACTGCGCCGATCAGGGCGGTTATTTTATAGAATTGAAAACCAATGGCGAAACGCGGCGCTGGTACCTGGACAATTTCAAGGATAAGTTGCCGGCGTACCTGAAAACTTACACCGCGCAGATGGACGAAACGCTTGCCCAATTGCAATAAAACAACCCCCCAATAAATTGTAGTGCCTTTACACAATAGTCCGTGGCGAATCAGGCAGCAATTTTGCCGATAGCCCTGAAGCGCT
>CAZFBU010000160.1:0-9495 GCA_964517175.1 uncultured Saprospiraceae bacterium | reverse complement strand
TCGCCGTTGCTTTCGATGTAGTATGCGGCTTCCGCCAAACAGCCCGTATAGATTTGTTCTACTTTCATAGGTTTAAAATTTTAAATGTTTTTTGTTTGAAAATACATGAGGAAATCTTCATATAAATAGGTACAGGAATAGCCTTTCAAAGTATCTTTTGCATCAGAGCATCTGCTCTCGCTGTGCATGATAAATCTCGTTTATTCATCTTTATGCATACAAATTTAGGGCATAATCCCGCCAGAGAAAGTGACGCCCATCACATCGGGAGGTGACTTTTGTCACTCATTTTATCGAATTGGAAATCGCGCCGAAGGCATCCCTTTGGGAGAAATTGAGCGCAGCAAAATCCCGTACCGTAGGTTGGAATCGGAAATCAATTTTTAGCGCACTTATCAATACGTCATTATTAGTTGAAATTGGTATTATTTCGGTTTGCCGTCTGTGTGGTAGCTCTTTTTGATGCGCCTTTTGGTTACAAAGTAGCTGATAAAGCCGGCAATGATCACCAGTACACCCAGTCCGATCAGTGCCCAGGCAGCCCGGACGTACCAGATGTCATCTCGCTTGAATTCAAAAATAGCCAGCGCCGTTACCACCAGCGATAAGCCGGTGCGAAAGAACGAAAGAACGGTGCGTTGATTGGCGAGGCGCGTGCGGTCAACGGCGAGTACATCCCGCAGGATCAGCTGCACCTGCTCGGCGGTTTGTTTGCGTTGCTTTCTCAAAGACCGCAGCCGGATGCTGCGTCGAATGCTTCGTAACATGTTTTTTGATATTTTGAATAACAATAGTCCATACAGTTTTTGTCTCTCGCAAAGGCGCCAAGACGCAAAGCTTTGTTTTATACCCGAAGTATTGTAATAAAAAAGCTCTCCTGCCGGATAGCGGGAGAGCCAATTAGAGTAATGTCAACAAATTTTCTAAGGAATGAGCAAAGAATAAGTATTCGATTTGGAGTTAGAGGTTTTGGGCGTAGCCGAGGCAAAAAACGTAGGCATAGCAGCGCTACGCCGAGGCTTTTTAACGAAGTATATACCCAAAAAATCAGCTACAAAGCAAGAAGTTATTCTTTGATCGTTCCTAAACATTATTCTGCAAGGTGTATTCCTGAAATTGAGGCTTACCAATTTCTTCGTCGAAATAGTCAACTGCTTCCTGGACGGTCATAAAGAAGCACTGTTCGCCAATTTTTTGCACCAGATGCCCTTTCTTCATGGCGTCGCGCACCGGCCCTTTCACCCCGCTGAACATCACCTTGATATTCTGGGCGCGCAGTTCGTCCGTCAGTTCTTCCACGGCGTGCACGGCGCTGCTATCCATATTATTGATACTTTCTGCATTTAAAATGACCGCTTTCAATTTTTCGCCTTTCCTGGCGACGAGTTCTTCGATGGTTTCTTTAAAATAAGTGATATTGGCAAAGTACAATTGTGCATCAAACCGCAGGATCAATAAATCCGACCGCACTTCTACTTCGCGGAAGCGCTCTACATTTCGGTAGTACTTGCTGCCGGGTACCTTACCCAGTACCGCTACGTGCGGGCGCGTGGTGCGGAAAATGACCATCGCCAGCGATAAAATGACGCCAATGCCGATGCCCTGCTCAATGCCCAGCGCCAGCGTAGCGACAAAGGTGACAATCAGCATCCAGAAGTCCGTACGGTTGGCGCTCCAAAGGTGAACTGGCTCTTTAAAATCGATTAATCCAAACACGGCAACCATAATCACTGATGCCAAAATAGCTTGCGGCAAATAGTAGAACACGGGCGTCAGGAAAAGCAGCGTCAGTACAATCAGCGCAGCGCTGATGATGGTTGCCAGACCGGTTTTGGCACCTGCCTGATCGTTCACCGCCGTTCGAGAAAAACCGCCGGTGGTGGGGTAAGACTGGAAAAACGAACCGCCGATATTGGCCAATCCCAGCGCCATGAGTTCCTGATTCGGAACGACCTTGTAGTTCTTGTGCTTCGCCTGAATAGCTTTTGCCACCGCAATACTTTCCATAAAGCTCACCAGCGCAATCGCCAGTGCAGTGGGAAGCAGTGCGCCCAGGGTTTCGGTATTGATATTGGGCAAGACCAGCGAAGGTAAGCCTTCCGGTACTTCGCCAACTATTTTTACACCTTGCTCATATAGTCCCAAGCCCCATACCGCCAGGATACCAAACAAAACCGCCAGTAGCGGCCCCGGGATGGCGCGATTTATTTTTTTGATACCCAAAATCAGTGCAATACCGCCCACTCCGATACCCAGCGTGAACAAATTCGTACTGCCGATATTTTTAATAGCGTTAATCAATACTTCATGAATGTGGTGGCTATTCGGAAGGCTGATGCCCAGCAGATGCTTGAGTTGGCTTAAGCCAATAATCAACGCGGCCGCTGATGTAAAACCACTAATGACCGGGTGGGAAAGGAAATTCACCAAAAAGCCCAGCCGGAACGCGCCCAGCAAAAACTGAATCATACCAACGAAAAAAGCCAGCGCGATTGCCAACGCGATGTATGTTTCCATATTGCCACCAGCAATAGCGCCGACGCCTGCCGCCGTCAGCAGGGATACCATGGCTACCGGCCCGACTGCCAACTGGCGCGACGTACCAAGCACCGCATAAATGATCAATGGAATAGTGGAGGCATACAAGCCATAGATCGGTGGCAAGCCCGCCAGCATGGCGTACGCCATCCCCTGCGGAATGAGCATGACGCCAACCGTAAGCCCGGCAGAGAGGTCGCCTTTCAATAAATCACTATTATACTTAGGGAGCCATTCCAATACGGGGAGAAATTGTTTCACATTCATTGTCTTCGCACTATTTTTTGATACAAAGGTAAACCCGCCTGCTATGCAAAACAGTGATAAATATCACGCATGCCGATTTATACCCGGCTTTGCGGAGAAAGTTTACGACACCAGCTCTGCTTCGGTCAGGGCATTCCAGCCGCCATCGAGGTGAAAAATGTGGGCGAAGCCACCATTGCGCATGAGCGTGCAGGTACGGACGCTGCGCCGCGAAGTACGGCAATATACAAAGTAGGTTTTTGCCGGATCGAGCGCTTCCATTTTATCCCAAAAACCCTCGCCGAGATAATCAATATTGATAGCGCCCGGTATATGCCCGTCGGCAAACTCCGCCGGCGTGCGTACATCGATTACGGTGGCGTCGGGTGCATCGGCGATCGCCTGCAGAAATTGCGCAGGAGAGAGATTATTCAGTTGCTGCTTGAGCAATTGCCAGCGGGGCACTTCGCATATATCTTGCTGCATCGGATGTGATGATTTTGTACAAATATAAGAGAAACACATCAGAAAACGAACTCGTTTGGCAAGTGCAATGTTTTTGTTGTAAATTCGTAATAAAATTGTACGATGATTACCAATATCGATCAATTATCGCCAGAAAAAATTTACAGCTACGCGGATTATTTGACCTGGAAATTCGATGAGCGGGTAGAACTCATAAAAGGCAGACTGTTTAAAATGTCACCAGCGCCAACTCGACGTCACCAACGCATTTCTTTTCAAATTACGCGGCAAATCGCTCCTTACTTTGAAGGCAATCTTTGCCAGATTTATTACGCGCCCTTCGATGTTCGGTTGATCGACGAGAAAAAGTCGCAGAAAGCAGATCAGGAAATCTACTCGGTCGTGCAGCCGGATATTTGCGTGATCTGCGATTTAGAAAAACTGGATGATCGCGGCTGCCTCGGCGCACCAGACTGGATCATTGAAATCATTTCCCCAGGCAACAGCAAAAAAGAACTGGACGATAAATTTCGGCTCTATGAAGCCAATGGCGTGTCCGAATACTGGATTGTTCATCCCAACGACCAAACCATCGCTGCCTTTGAATTGCATGCTGACAAATACCAACTACGGCGCATTTATTCCTCCGAAGAAGAAGCGCCCGTTGGCATTTTCGAGGATTTGATTCTTAATCTGGAAGATGTATTTCGGGATTAGTTCAGCCAAATTGTAAGTCTCTTTCTGAAAGTCAAAAGTCACTCCCGTTCCCGCTGCAAAGTCGCCGCTTTTTTTCAATTTTTGTCCTGAAGCGCTAAAAGTTGTTAAATTTGCTTACCGTTAGTAACCAGCAACCAGAATCGAGAACATATCATGTTACTTCCTACCAAATCCGAGAAGAGAGTGTTGGCGCAGGTGGAGCAGGGGCAACCCGACCAGCGCTACTGGGCGATCGTGCGGCGGCAGTTTCGCAGAAACAGGCTGGCGGTCTGGTCGCTGCGGGTATTGTACGTGCTGATCTTCATTGCGGTATTTGGCGATTTTCTGGCGAATGAAAAACCGATTTATTGCAAAATAGAGGGCAAAACTTACTTCCCGGTCTTCAGGCAATATGCGGTGAATCTTGGCTTGAGCCGGTGGGAGGGCAATCTGGTTTTCGCCGACTGGAGCACGCTGGCGTACGACGCCGTCGTTTTTCCGCCGATACCTTATTCTTACCATACACTTGACCGGAAGAATCCGCGCTTCGTCGGTCCGTTCGATGAGCAACGCATTGAATCCTGGCGCTGGCGGCATTGGCTCGGCACCGATTTGGTTGGGCGGGATGTGCTCGCGGGCATGATCGCGGGTACACGCATCGCGATGCTGGTAGGCGTGATCTCGATGGCGATTGCCACGGTGATTGGCATTTTCTTTGGTGCAATCGCGGGCTATTTTGGCGACGACCGCATGCGGGTCTCCCGTATTCGCCTGCTGTTGAATGTGGTCGGCTTGTTTTTTGCCATTTTTTATGCCTTCATCGCAAGAACGTATTATTTGAGCGAAAGCGGACTCGGGGTAGAATTACTGAAAAGTATTGCCATATTTATTGGCATCATGATTTTTGCAAATTTGCTTGCTATTGTGCTGAAACGCATTCCGGTGCTTGGCGCAAAAGTTACCGTTCCGGCGGATATGTTGATGATGCGCTCCATCGAGGTATTCAACTCTATTCCGGCCCTGCTGCTCATTTTATCCATTCTGGCAATTATCAAAAAACCGTCCATTTTATACGTCATGGTGATTATCGGCGTCATCCGCTGGACGAGCATCGCCCGATTTGTGCGGGCAGAACTGCTGCGCATTCGTAGCCTGAGCTACATGGAGGCGGCGAAAGCGATGGGCTTTAGCGACTGGCGCATCATCACGCGGCACGCCCTGCCCAATGCCCTGACACCAGTACTGATCACGATCGCCTTTGGCATCGCCGGTGCAATTTTGCTGGAAGCATTCTTGTCTTTCCTGGGGGTAGGCGTATCGGCGGAGCAGGTGACCTGGGGCAGTATGCTCAATGATGCCCGGGCGCGCTTCGCAGCCTGGTGGCTGGCGGTCTTTCCCGGCTTGGCGATATTTATAACCGTTACCTTATTCAACCTCCTCGGCGAAGGCCTGACCGACGCGCTCGATCCGAAAAGGAAGTGAAGAAATTGCTGTTTTCTAATTGCTAATTGCTGATTGTTAATTGTCAACGGAGTACTTCCATGAATAATATCAATCAGCGATTCTCAACCAACCATTCTCACCTGCCGCCCGTTTTTTTGCGCATATTTTTCGGAAAAAGATTGGAGTTGCCGCCTTTTGTTGATAATTCGCCCTTGCGATTGGTGGGTGCTTTGGTGCTATCGTATGCCGGGCAGCCAGATTTTCGGCTACAGGAGCCTAGCGTAGCGCTACCGACAACCAAAGAGCAGACAAACAGGAGTAAGACAAGCTTTTTCATATTATGAATTTTTCTTTAGTGTAATGAATTTTCACCAACTTATAATACAAATTTCCGGAAAAAAAACGGCAAACGCCCGTAAATACTGATTTTTTTATACATTTTGGGAAGAAAAAAAGTTGGTTTATTCAAACAATCCTTTAAATTTGAGGCAATGTTCATTTTTTAATCAAAAACCATTGAAATGAATAAAGGAGATTTAATCAACAAGATTGCCGACAGTGCGAACCTTTCAAAGGCACAAGCAGGGGATGCATTAAACAGTGTTTTAGATAGCATTGCGGATGCACTGAAAACAGGTGACAAAGTGACGCTGATCGGTTTCGGTACTTTCTCGGTATCCAAGCGCGAAGCGCGTACCGGCCGCAACCCACAAACGGGTGAAACCATTCAAATCGCTGCAAAAAATGTAGTGAAGTTCAAGCCTGGCAAAGAATTGTCAGACTCTGTTAACTAACGAAGGGCTCAACAAAAGAGATAAAAAGGGCAATTTGGGGCAACTCGAATTGCCCTTTTTCTGTACCTTTGCCATTTTTCAAACGATTTTTCAAATTTTTACCGACAATCCAAATATCATGGCTGATATACAACACTTAAAGCGCATTGCTTCGCAAGTCAGAAGGGACATCATCCGCCAAACGCACTACGCGGCAAGCGGGCATCCGGGCGGTTCGCTCGGCTGCACGGAGTTTTTCACGGCGCTCTATTTTGAAGTCATGGATCACCATCCAAACTTTAATATGGAAGGCAAAGGAGAAGATGTATTCTTTTTATCGAATGGGCACATCTCGCCGGTTTGGTACAGCATATTGGCGCGCAGCGGCTATTTTCCGGTGGAAGAACTGGCCACTTTTCGCAAAATGGACTCGCGCCTGCAGGGGCATCCGGCTACGCACGAAGGGTTGCCCGGCGTGCGCGTGGCATCGGGCTCGCTGGGGCAGGGGCTTTCGGTAGCCATTGGTGTGGCATTGGCGAAAAAACTCGATGGCGATGACAAAACCGTTTATGCGCTAACCGGCGATGGCGAACTCCAGGAGGGACAGATTTGGGAAGCCGTGTTGTCTGCTGCTCATCATAAAGTGGACAACCTCATTGTAACGGTGGACTGGAACGGGCAGCAAATCGACGGGCCAACGAAAGAAGTAATGTCGCTTGGCGATTTGCCGGCAAAATGGGAAGCCTTCGGCTGGGATGTACTGCACATGAACGGCAATGATATGGAAGAGGTATTAAAAACATTGGCGGAGGCCAAGAGTCGTTCCCGACAGGGCAAACCCGTGGTCATTCTGATGAAAACGGAAATGGGCTATGGCGTGGATTTCATGCAGGGCACGCACAAATGGCATGGTAAAGCGCCTGACGAGGAGCAAACCAAAATTGCGCTGGCACAACTCGAAGAAACGCTGGGTGATTATCCGGTGGCGGGCGGTGAGGTGTAAATAGCTCAGTGATTTATTCAATAATTACCAATCAACAATCAACCATTCTCTATGTCTCTCGATAAAATTATAGATACAGGAAAAAAAGCAACGCGCGATGGTTTTGGCGCGGGGCTCCACGAAATTGGCAAGCAAAATCCCAACGTTGTAGCGCTTTGCGCCGACCTGGTCGGCTCGCTCAAAATGGAAGCTTTCATCGAGGATTTTCCCGAACGCTTCTTTCAGGTGGGTATTTCGGAAGCCAATATGATGGGCATTGCAGCGGGTTTGGCAACCGCCGGCAAAATTCCTTATACCGGTACTTTTGCCAATTTTTCCACCGGGCGCGTTTATGACCAGTTGCGGCAGTCCATTGCCTATTCGCATAAAAATGTGAAAGTTTGTGCTTCGCACGCAGGCTTGACGCTGGGCGAAGACGGCGCGACCCACCAGATTCTCGAGGATATCGGCATGACCAAAATGCTGCCGGGATTCACGGTCATTTGTCCTTGCGATTACAACCAAACCAAAGCGGCGACTATCGCGATTGCGGAGCACGACGGTCCGGTTTATCTGCGCTTCGGGCGTCCGGGCTGGCCAAATTTCACACCGGCGGATCAGAAATTTGAGATCGGCAAGGCGCAATTGCTGGCGGAGGGAAGCGACGTCACGATCTTAGCGACCGGGCACATGGTATGGCAGGCGGTGCAGGCAGCGAAGCAATTGGCGCAGGAAGGTATTAGCTGCGAATTAATTAACATCCATACCATTAAACCTTTGGACGAAACCGCCGTACTGGATAGTGTGCGCAAGACAAAAGCGGTGGTCACCGCGGAAGAGCATCAGCGCAATGGCGGACTGGGCGAGAGCATCGCGGGTGTTTTGGCCCGGAAAATGCCAACGCCGATGGCGTTCGTCGCGGTGAATGACACTTTCGGCGAAAGCGGCACTCCGATAGAACTACTGGACAAATACGGCTTGGGCGTGAGTGACGTAGCCACTGCCGTTAAAAATGTGTTGAAAAGAAAATAAGGTGTCGGGGCAAATGAGTGGATGCGATTTTGTAAATCTTTGAGATTTGCAAAATCTGAACAGCAGATCAACTGCTTTGACCCACCTTCGAAAATAGCAACGTTTTATTATGTTGGCGTGTTATTGTGTTTTCAACAGATGAAATCGAAACGCTCAAACACAAAACACTAAAAAACTTCGGACGATGAAATTTGGAACCAAAGTAATTCACGCAGGGATCGAACCCGACCCGACCACCGGCGCAGTGATGACGCCCATTTATCAGACTTCTACCTACGCGCAGGAAGCGCCCGGCAAGCATAAAGGCTACGAATACGCCCGCACGCAAAATCCCACGCGCGATGCTCTGCAGAAAAACCTCGCGGCTCTGGAAAACGGCAGTTTCGGCATTTGCTTCAGCAGCGGCTTGTCGGCTATGGATGCGATCATTCGCCTGCTGAATCCGGGTGACGAAGTGGTAAGTACCAATGACCTCTACGGCGGCACGTACCGGCAGTTGGTGCGCGTGCACGAGCGCTACGGCGTGAAGTCGCACTTCGTGGATATGACCAAAATCGAAGCAATTGAGCAAGCCATCAATGCTAATACCAAGCTTATCTGGATCGAAACGCCGACCAACCCAATGCTGAATATCGTTGATATCCGGGCGGTCTGCGATCTGGCGAAAGCAAAAGGCGTAATGACTTGTGTGGACAATACCTTCGCCTCGCCTTACCTGCAAAATCCGTTGGACATGGGGGCGGATATCGTGATGCACTCGGCGACCAAGTACATCGGCGGTCACTCGGATGTGGTGCACGGCGCGGTGATTGTGCGCGACGAAAAACTGGCGGAGCATTTCTACTTTATTCAAAATGCAGTGGGCGCGGTACCTGGTCCGCAGGATTGCTTCCTGATTTTGCGTGGTATCAAAACCTTGCACCTGCGGGTGGAACGCGCTTGTGAGAATGCCGCAAAAATTGCGGAATTTCTGACCAAGCAGCCTAAGATCAAAAAGGTATATTATCCGGGCTTGCCGGATAACCCATTCCATGAGCTGGCCAAGCGCCAGATGCGCCACTTCGGAGCCATGGTTTCCTTCAATTTGCAGGAAGATACGCTGGAAAATGCAACAAAAGTGCTGAGCAACACCCACTATTTCACCCTGGCGGAGTCGCTCGGCGGCGTGGAGTCGCTCATCGGGCATCCGGCAACGATGACCCACGCGTCCATCCCGCGCGAGAAGCGCATTGCCGTAGGCTTAACCGATTCGCTGGTGCGCCTGAGCGTGGGTATCGAAGATGTGGATGACCTGATTGCGGATTTGGAGCAGGCGGTGGC
>CAZFBU010000159.1:0-9528 GCA_964517175.1 uncultured Saprospiraceae bacterium | reverse complement strand
AACTCCTGTTCTCTGCCGCGGCAGATACCCAACAGCAGATCGCGAATGGATCGAACCAGGTATTTCACGGTATTTGGTGTCTTAGAGGTTTGCCCGCGGTCAATGCCAAGTGCTCGGTTGCGAACTTGGGTTGCCTTTTCCTTGTCGCGATTTGCCTGGCGGGCGGCTTCGAGTTTTGCTTCGGCTTCGGCAAGGACTTTGGTAAAGGTATCCCAATCCAAACTATTGAGTAAACTATCCTTGCCGTCGGTCTGATGCTTTTGCATAACGGCTTTAGCTAATGCAATCAACTCATCTGGTTTGCGAGAAATAATGATCTGGGCTTGTCCCTTGGGCGAATTGACGGTGTAACCCCAGTCACCGAGCTGACGTTCACTACCCCGGAAGTACCCCAACAACACATCACGGGCAGCCGTTACAAAATACAGCACCGTACCTTCGGTGTAGGCATTCTGGGAGGGATGCACCCCCAGTAGCAAATTCCGGGCTTCATTGAGGTTTTCTTTTTGCCGGTCAAGTTCATTGCGACGACTGTGCTCGGTACCTGCTATGTCGTATTGCGCTTGTAAGGCGGATGCTATAGATGTCGAAATCGGACTGTCGCCGCCGTCTTGCTGGTGTTTTTGCAAAATACTGTTGGCAAGGGACAATAGCTTGTCCGCATTGGTCGGTATGACGACCCGGAAGTACCTTCTACTCATGGTAAATTTGAATTTGTAGAGTTAACAAATAAACACAACAGATAAAAATAAATAAAAACCGGTAAAAAGGAAATAGAAAAATTGCATTTTTGATGAAAAGTAGCTGCTTTAATTTTTACAGTCTATCATTAATAGTTTTTTGTGCATATTGCCCAGATTAAGATCGTGCTTTGATGTTTATTTGTCTTGATTTAATGTTCGCTGCTCTCGGTTTAACTTTTTCAAGTCTTGATATGATTTTTTCTTGTCTGGACATCATTTATTAAAGTAATTACTTGTTTTTTGTGCTGTAGATGTCTCTTTTGCAGGTCAAAATACCAAATCAAAAGATGTAAGTATGATATATATACCTTAAAAAACTAACATTTGACAACATAAAGTCAAATTAAGAAAACATAAAGTCAAATTAAGACAACGAAATATCATTCTCGCACAACGAAATATCACAACAAAACCTGTAACAGTGGGCTTTCTTTGACCGTCCCTTGGCGATAGCCGCCAAATTCCAAGGATTCCAACATGTACAGCGTTTGGGTAAATACGTGATGATTCGACCCCATCGGGGTCGCACATTTTGTTGGCATACCGTGCTACAAAGATTTGATTCTTTCAGGATTAGGATTCCGCCGCGTTGCCATTTCTACCTTGGGTGGCGTGCCATGCGAAGATACCAGCGATTGTATTAAAATGGAGGTACTGAAAGTCGATTGCGGTACTTTCCCGTGGCGGGGAAATAAATAGGGTTGAATCGTTGAAGGGCTTACCTTATCAACCTTTCAACACTTCCACCTTTCAACCCAGCACAGCGGGGTATTTTGGGTAAACACTTTTTACAGGCTGCCACGCCTTCGGCGTGGTGGCTTTTTTGTTGCTTCTTATCAAAATGTTCTATTGCCATTTTTGGTTTTAAACCCTACCTTTAAACTTTTTGAAACGCAAATCATTTTTCTGTTGAAGCAATATAGCAAAACGATGAAACATACTTTAAAGGGGGCTGGTGTGGTCGCACTGATGACGCTTCTGCTCGTGGCTTGTAATCATGCACCAAATGACCTGCCAACGGTCGGCTTCGTGGATGCGTTTGAGGATAATACCATCGAGCAGGCGAAGGAGGGCTTTCTGGCGGCGCTGGCGGAGCGGGGCTTTTCGGAAGAGGCGAAAACAATCAACCTGATCTACCGCAACGCGCAGGGCGACATCCCGACGCTGACGCAGATCGTCCGGTATTTCATCTCGCAGGAAGTGACGCTGATCGCGGCTTGCCCGTCGCTCTCGACGATCACGGCGGTGCAGAATACGAAGGAGATTCCCATTTTCATGATGGTGTCGCCGACCCCGCAATTGATGCAGGTGCAAACCGCCGATGGCAACGCGCCCGCCAACCTCTTCGGCGTTGCGGAAAACCTGAATTACATCGACACTTCTTTTTCTTTGATTCCGAAACTGATTTTGCCGCGAGGTAAACAGTTGCGCGTGGGCTTGCTGTACAATCAATCCGAGCCGCAATCGGTAGAAGCGTACGAGAAAATCAAGCAAACGGCCGATGCTTTCGAAATCACTTTGGTCGCGCGACCGGTGAATACGACTGCGGATGTTCAGTTGACGACCGCTGCATTGCTAAACGAAAACATTGATGCTTTTTTTGCAAATCCAGATAATACTATTTTTGGGGCATTTGAAACGGTTTTGAAAATATGCAACGATGCCAATGTGCCGGTGTTCACGAGCGAAGCGGGCTTGGTGGATCGAGGGGCGGTGGCGGCTTTCGGCGCAGACATTTACCAGTGGGGCTATCAGGCGGGCGTGCAAGCTGCGGCGTTTTTAGAATCCAAATCAACCGAAGAATTGAGTTGGGAAATGGTGAAAGAACGGAAGCGCGTTTATAATACGAAGGCTGCTAAACGTTTTGGCATTGCAATACCGGAAAACTACGAAGCGATGGGGAATTGAAAATTGTCCCGAAAGGATTTTGATTATCAAAAATTTACTAAATCCTGGAGATTTAGCAAATTCACTTCTGAAATATGATATTCTACCTCTCTGCATTACTGCTTGGGCTTTGTCTCTCCGCCATGGGCTTGGGGATTTTCATCACGATGAAGATTTTCCGCATCCCGGATATTACGACCGATGGTAGTTACACCCTTGGCGCAGCAGTAACGGCGGTTTTACTTACGCAGGATTTTCCCATCCTGGGTGTGATCGGCATTGTACTGACGGCGGGCGCGCTGGCAGGCGTAGCAACGGGTTTGGTGCATACGCGCTTGAAAATTGACGCGCTCCTCGCTGGAATCCTCGTGATGACGGGGCTTTATTCTATCAATTTGACCGTCCTCGGTCGTTCCAATATTCCGTTACTGGAAGTAAATACAATCTTTAAAGTATTGTCTGTTTTTGAAAAAAATATTTACAATGAACTCTGGGTCGGCATTTTATTCCTCGGCATTATTAGTGGGCTCTTGAGCTACATGCTCCGCACCGACTTTGGCATCGCCATGCGGGCAACGGGTAGCAGCGAATCCATGACCAGCGCCCTCGGCATTAATAACAACGCTATGAAAATCATTGGTTTAGCCATTGCCAATGCGCTCACTGCCCTCAGTGGTTTTCTCGTTGCTCAATACCAAAATTTCGCCGACATCAACATGGGGATTGGCATCGTTTTGGTTGGTCTTGGCTCGGTGCTCATCGGCGATGCACTCATCAAATGGTTCGGCATTCGGAATATTTGGCTACAATTACTATTCGTGATGTTAGGTTGTATTACATTTCAAATGGTCTTGGCAGTGGCATTATCATTGGGTGTAAATCCAAATATGCTAAAACTCATTACTACTATTTTCATTTTGATCATCGTCGGCTTGCCGCGAATTTTGAAAAGGAACGAAGCATGATCGAATTACGACATATCACCAAGATTTTTAATCGCGACCAAGTCAATGAAGTGCAGGCTTTGCAAGATGTGAATTTGGAAATTGCCGATGGCGAATTCCTTGTGCTTGTCGGTGCGAACGGCTCTGGCAAAACGACCCTGCTCAATGTTCTTTCTGGTGCAATTTTCCCGAGCGATGGCACTGTCAAAATCAATGCCGAAGACGTTACCGAAATCCCTGAACATCAGCGCAGTCGCTGGATAGCCCGGGTTTTTCAAAATCCATTGGGCGGTACGGCACCGGAGTTGAGCATTTTAGATAATTTCAGATTAGCGGCGCTGCGCACGAAGCGCAAAACCTTGCGCATTGGTATCAACGAAAGTTTCAAAAAACGAGTGCGCGAACATATCGCTACACTTGGCTTGGGTTTGGAAGACAAAATACAGCAGCCGATGGGCACCCTCTCCGGTGGGCAACGCCAGGCACTCACCCTCCTCATGAGCGTCATGGATGATACCGACATTTTGCTACTCGATGAGCCTACTGCCGCACTCGACCCGCGCTCTGCGGATGTCGTGATGCAAACAGCGCAGAAGATTATTCAGGAATACAAGCTGACGACGATTTTTATTACCCACAATCTCAGCGATGCCTTGCGCTATGGCGACCGATTGGTTCAAATGGAGCATGGCCACATTGCCCGCGATTTGTCAACATCGCAAAAAGAGCAACTCAAACCGGAGGAGATGTATGCTTGGTTTGGGTGATGGGTGACAGGGTGATAGGTGATGGGGCGAGATTTACGAAATCCTCGGAGATTTCGCAAATCCGCCCGTTTGGATAGCGCCTCCGAACGCCGATCAAAGATCAGCGTTACGGTTTCGGCTCTTTGCCGATGGAGATCAGGTTGGCAAAAAGGCGAAATGCCCCCGGAACGCCCGCCGGCAGCTCCCGAAACCAGGAATAGCCGGTGTAAATATAGTATCCTTCGCCGTATTTTGCAACCAGCAGGCCGCCGTCGCGTGTCGGTTCGCCGGGGTCATTACTCGAAAGAATCGCGTCAAATTCCTCGCTCCATTCGTCCGGGAAATACAAGCCGCGTTCCTGCACCCAGCCTTCAAAATCCTTTGGGGTGATTTTATTCGGAAAATTCAAGACCGGATGTTCCGGTTTGAGGAAGCGCACCTCGGCTTCTTCCACCGTCACCCGGTCGCGGGAGACTTGCAGCGGGTAGGGTGCTATTTCTTCCATTGGGATCGTAAGCCCCCGATTGGTGTTGTACTGCACGATCATGGTGCCGCCTTTTTTGACGTATTCCAGGAGTCGCGGCTGGTAAAACCGCAAGCGCTCAATGGTATTATAAGCTCTTACCCCCAGGATGACGGCATCGTAGCGCTGCAGATTTTCAACGGTAATGTCGCCATCTTCCAGTAAGGTGACGTTGTAGCCGATTTGTTTCAGGCTGGCCGGTATTTCATCGCCGGCACCCATGATGTACCCAATCTGGTTACCCGCTTTTTTCAAATCGATTTTTACAACTTTGGCATTGGCCTCGCTGAGTACGGTTTGCGTCGGAATATGGTCGTAATCGATGATAATCACCGCTTGGTCGTATTCTTTTCCATTGACGGTGGCTACGGCTTTGATCTGCCCTTCACTTTGCGCTTCCGGCGGGAATAGTTCAAAGCGAACGATCTGTTCTTCTTCTTTTAATTTCAACTCAAAATCAATGGATGCCGGCTTTACTTTCCAACCGGGCGGATGTTGCAACCGAACCGTGCCCTGCACATTTTCCTCGCCGGATTTGAGCAAAACGGATACGATTTGTGGCGTTTCATCAGAAAAAACGTAGGCTTTATCCGCGAAGTTGGAAAAAACCGGCGGCGTAATCTCGAACGGTCGATACACTTCTGCCCTCACCGGATCGCGGTGCTTGTGCACGATTGCCCGTTCCACCGTCATTGGTTCGCCCTCCACCCGGAAGTGGAATCGGATGCGGAGCGTGCGCGGTGTTTCCGGGAGTCCCCGGAGTAGTCGATTATCAACGGTGTACATACCCAGTTCCCAATCTTTCCGCAACCAGTAAGGCGTGGTGTAATCCATTTCTGCCGGTATTTTCACCCGGTATTCTGCCAGGAAAGGCTGGTTGAAAGCAATAGTTTCGTGGAGCGGCTGGTTTACTCCGGAGGGGAGAAAGTCAATGGATTCGAGCATCAGGCTGACGGGCGCGCGGTTGGTCACTTCGGTTTGCACGGTCACTTCCTGCCCCGGTGTTGCCGAATACGCTTCGGTCATTGTTTCGACAAACAACCCCAGGCAAGCTTGTATAACATCCTCTATTTCAGCTTGTTTTACCCGCTTCCAGTAGCCATCGGGCAGGGCTTTGATGAGCCGGTAAGCTTCCAGCAGTTTGGGAACGCTTGCCGCCGGATTCGCATAATCAAACGCTGCTTCCACTTCCGCCAGCAATTTGCCGATGGGCGCGCCGCCTTTCACGCGCGTCCAGGTCGTATTGATGCCTTCAAATACATCGGATTTACCTTTGGGCAAATCACCTTTCAAAATCTTGAGGTATTCCATTTCCGAGCCACGCGTGCCCACCGAACCAAATCCCTGGCACTTGTGCATACTGCGGCTTTCGGCGGCAATTTCGGTATTGGATTTGCCTTTGATCGGATAATACACACCGGCATCCACACTCATAAGATCGGATTTATCCGCTTTCTCGAAGGCATTCGGGCTGCCGTAAAACCACCAGGAAGTATTGAAAAACAGGCGGCGTGGCTGCCAGGCTGCTACGTATTGCAATTGCTCCGGATAGGCGTCTTTTTTGCCGGCAAGGTCGAAAGCTTCGTGCGAGAGCATAGCCGATGCCGTGTGGTGTCCGTGCGTTTCACCGGCAGAATTATGATCGAAGCGATTGATAATAACGTCGGGTTGCCATTTGCGAATTGCCCAGACGACATCCGACAGCACGGCATCTTTATTCCAGATGCGGAGCGTTTCATCGGGATGTTTGGAAAAGCCAAAGTCATTGGCGCGGGTGAAGAGTTGGTTGCTTTTGTCCACGCGTCGGGCGGCCAGCAGTTCCTGGGTGCGAATCAAGCCAAGCAATTCGGCGATTTCCGGTCCGATCAGGTTTTGTCCGCCATCGCCCCGCGTGACGGAAAGGTAAGCCACGTTGGCTTTTTTCTCATTGGCGAGGTAAGCGATAAAGCGCGTATTTTCATCGTCGGGATGCGCGGCAACGTAAAGTGCGGAGCCGAGGAAATTCAGTTTCTGGATGCCCTCGTAAATGTCGCCGGCAGTCCAGCGTTCGGGTGCCTGCGCGTGGGCAAACTGCACACAGGCAATCCATACCAATAGAAAAATGCATCTTCTGCTCATGGTCCGGTGTTTTTTTGTAATGCGAACAAAATCAGTTGACAAGCAGCAAATATAAATGCTTCGCTGCGGAATAGCAGAGGAAAGGGCGTTAAAGAAATGCTAAGATTGTGGGTAGGGCTTGCAAATTTCCGGAGATTTTGCAGTATAGGAAATTCCATTCAAACCATTTCACGGTTATTTTTTCTTGTCTTTGTCCTTTTTCGAAGCAGCAGGAGAGTGTGATGCGGATTGAGGTACAATTTACAGGAGTCGTGCGGCAACGGCCTGCGTAGCGTTGGGGGGGGCGAAGCGGTTGAGTTTCGTGACGGTTTGCGCAAATGCTCAATGAATACCAAGAATAAAAGCAAACAACAGCAGCCTTTTCATGGTAAGGTTTTGATTTTGGGCTTGAAAATACAACGTCGAGTTTTAAGTTTCAAAGCCGGATTTGAGCCATTCCAAAATTCGATGTATTTTTCCTATTTTCGCGAACGAGCATTCGTTTTGTAACGGCGAGCTTCAGTCGCCGAATATCTTAAGAACCGGCGGCTGAAGCCCGCCGTTACAGATAAAATTCAAATTCAAATCATGAACTTGCACAATTATATCCTCGGCAAATGGACGCCCCACGAAGGCGAAGGCTTACCGCAATACAATGCCGTTACCGGCAAACTGGTTGCCACCTGCAGCAGCGAAGGGCTGGACTTTGCAGCCATCATGAACTACGGCCGGCGCGTGGGCGGACCCGCTTTACGCAACATGACCTTCCCCGAACGCGGGCGTATGCTCAAAGCGCTGGCGCTGCACCTCACCGACATCAAGAAAAAGTATTATGACATCAGCTACTGGACCGGTGCTACAAAAGCTGACAGTTGGGTGGACATTGACGGCGGCATCGGAACCCTCTTTGCCTACGCCAGCTTGCGCCGGAAGTTTCCCGACAGCCCCTTTTACGTAGATGGCGAAGCGGCTCGCCTGTCTAAAGAAGGCACATTCATTGGTCAGCACATCATGGTGCCAAAACAGGGCGTCGCTATTCACATCAACGCCTTCAATTTCCCGATCTGGGGAATGTTAGAAAAGATTTCCGTCAACCTGCTTGCCGGTGTGCCCGCGGTTGTGAAACCTTCCGAACTCACATCCTTCCTCACCGAAGCCATGGTGCGCGATATTATCAAATCTGGCATTTTGCCGGAGGGGGCTTTACAATTGGTGAATGGCTCTGGCGTCGGTATTTTGGAATCGGTGACTTCTCAGGACGTCGTGACGTTTACCGGCTCCGCCTCTACGGGTAGGAAGCTAAAAAGCTTGCCGCAAATCATCGACAATGCCGTCCCTTTCAACATGGAAGCCGACAGTTTAAACGCGGCTATCCTCGGTGAAGACGTGCAGCCGGGTTCGGAAGAGTTCGATCTGTTTATCAAGGAAGTGCGTCGCGAAATGACCTCCAAGTGCGGGCAAAAATGCACCGCCATTCGCCGCATCATCGTGCCGGAAGACCGCGTGGAGGACGTGCAAATTGCCCTCGGCAAGTCCCTTGCACAGACGGTCATCGGCGATCCGCAGGCGGAAGGCGTGCGTATGGGCGCGCTTGTAAGCAAGAGCCAACAAGAGGAAGTACAACGCCGGATTAAAGAATTGCAACAAAGTTCTCGGATCGTTTTTGGCGATCTGGAAAACATCGAAGTGCTGGGCGCGGACAAGAACAAGGGCGCTTTTATGTCGCCTATCTTGTTGTTGAACGACAATCCCAGAAAAAACCTGGCGTCTCACACCGTTGAAGCCTTCGGTCCGGTGAGTACCATCATGCCGTACCAAAGTATGGACGAAGCTATTGAAATTGCCAACATGGGGAAGGGATCGCTCGTGAGCACCATCTGCACTTACGACCAAAAGATTGCTACCGAATACGTCATGAACGCCGCTGCTTTCCACGGTCGGATACTTATCTTAAACCGCGAAAGCGCCAAAGAAAGCACCGGGCACGGTTCGCCGATGCCATTGCTGGTGCACGGCGGCCCCGGTCGTGCGGGCGGCGGTTTGGAGATGGGTGGCATCCGCGGTGTGAAACATTATTTGCAAACAACGGCTGTTCAGGGACATCCTACGATGATTACCGCCGTCACTAACCAATATCAATACGGCGGTAAGTACATCGAAGACGACGTACACCCGTTCCGCAAGCACTTTGAAGAACTGCAAGTCGGCGAAACCTGGATTACCGCGAAGCATACGGTCAGTGAAGCCGACATTACGAATTTTGCCAACGTCAGTGGCGACAATTTCTACGCGCACATGGACGCTACTTCCCTCGAAGGCACTATTTTTGAACAACGGGTGGCGCATGGCTACTTCGTGCTGTCCAAAGCCGCGGGCTTGTTTGTAGATGCGAAGAAAGGTCCCGTATTGCTCAACTACGGTCTGGAAGAATGTCGCTTCACGAAGCCCGTTTACCCCGGCATGACCATCGGTGTGCGGTTTATCTGCAAGGAAAAAATTGCACAGGAGAAACGCAGCGAAGACGATATCCGAAAAGGCATCGTCAAATGGCTGGTTGACGTATATGATGAAACCGATGAAACAGTCGC
>CAZFBU010000158.1:7651-9739 GCA_964517175.1 uncultured Saprospiraceae bacterium | reverse complement strand
TTATGTTTTATATCTTCGCTTAATTTTATTACGCTTTCTCCAATTACGACAAAATTCATTAGTACTGCATCGAAGGACTTCTTATCATTGTAAAAGCCATCGGCATCAAAAATAGCTTCCGTAAATTCTATGATTTTCTGGCAAGCTTCGAGAATCGCTAATAAATTTGCTTTATCTTTCTCAGACATAAATAGCGGATTGCAAAATTTGCTGGCGGAAATAAGGTTTAATGTATTTTTCGCGGCATAGGTCAACTTGTTTGTCGAAAGCTTCGCTTACAATTTGGCGGATACGAGATTTCTTATCGTAAAGATTTTCGGTATTAGGTTCAAATTCCACAAGCAAATCAATATCACTATCCTCCGCTTGTTCGTCCCGCGCAAATGAGCCAAATAATCCGAGCTTGGTGATGTTGAAATCCTTTTGAAAATCAGCTTTTTTGACTCGGAGAAAGTCTAATATTTCTTCTTTTCTTATCATGCAAATATTAAGTTTCTATCAAAAATACAAAAAACTCAAGAAATTTGTTCCAAAAATCAGTGGTGAAACGTGCGAAGTATGAGGGATTGCGAAGGAATATTGAGTTTTTGAGGGGGGAATAGTGGAATGCTTCGCACAAACACATTTGCTTTTAGGTTCTGCTAAATATTGTTTGAAGATGAAAATAGCACTGACACAGTGCCCAAAGAATTGTAAAACACTGATTGAAAGGAAGTTGATATTCGTGGAAGGCTAACTTTTTTTATCCCGAAGATCTATTCTGATTATTTTTTTAGCCTTAGCTTCATCACTCAATAATACCCTCTCAATCATTGGAACTTTGTTTTTCAAAGTCTTATACCGGTTATCGAAAGTGATCAAAACAACTAACCTCAAATTGAATTGATCTAAATTCTGCTGATATTCTAAATTCCTGTCTGCGGTCATTAAAAAATCTATTTCCGCATCTTCTATTGCTTGAAGCAATTCTCCATTCTCTTTTGATTGCCATCCCTTATCATATACAGTAACCACCTCAAAATTTTCTGAAAAATCATTCTTCAATGGAACAGGTAAATTCTCATCAAGCAAAATTATTTTCATGTTCTGTTGTTCTTAAATTGAAAATATTCTCAAAAAAAGTAAGTAACTCTATTACCTGTTCCTTCTTGACAGATGGAAAGTCCTGTAAGAATTCCTCTAAAGTATCACCGGCTTTTAAATAGTCGAATAAATTTTTCACGGGCACCCTGGTATCAGTAAATACGGGTTCCCCGCTTTGGATATTTGGAGAAATGGTAATGATTTCTGAAATCGTCATATCTAATGATTTTCCTTCAAAGTTACGTGTTTTTTTAACCAAAGTAAACGGTCGTCCTCTGGTATTTGCTTTCCACCAACATCAGCATAAATGCCTCTATGCCAGAAATTATGGCGCTTATTTTTCCTATATCAAAGCTACACCGCCTCCAAATACCCGCCCTGCACTTCGATTTCCTGAAACTTCACCCAGGCTCTTTCCGCCAGGATGTCGGTCAGTTTTTCGATGTAGTAGCTACCCGCAGCCGGGTCGAGCACTTTGTCGGTGTGGCTTTCCAGTTGGAGCAGGTGCTGCACATTGCGCGCGATGCGTCGCGTGAAGCTGGTGCTGTCTTCGCCCTTAGCAACATTCGCCGGGGGCACGAAAATGCGATCAGCGCCGCCGATCACCGCCGAGAGCGCCTGCGTTGCCGAGCGGATCATATTGGTATTGGCGTCATTATCGTGGGATTCCCGCGCGAAGTGCGCCTCGATGAACGGTAAATCCGCCGGTGCACCGTAGGCTTGCAGGATATTCGCCCAGAGTAGTTTAAGGGCGCGCAGTTTGGCAATTTCAACAAAATAGCTGGTGCTGAGCGCCACTTTGACCACCAGGTGTCGGTTGACCGTGGCAGGTGATACGCCACGCTCGGCGAGTTGCGCAAAATACTCGCTGCCCTTGGCAACGGTGTACGCCAGCTCCAGGCTCGTGCGCTCGATTCCTGAGTGAAAACGCCGGGCGTCAATCGTGGCGATGGAGAATTTTGGCATTTCCTGTGCGCAGAATTGTACGGCTTCTGCCAGATCATC
>CAZFBU010000158.1:4734-7551 GCA_964517175.1 uncultured Saprospiraceae bacterium | reverse complement strand
TTGGTTGCCGGTTTGGACGTTGCTTGCTTCCACGTATTCGCCAATTTGCCAGCCTGGCGCAGCCCTTTCACCTGCCACCGGGACGTATTTCTCACTAAAATCTTCCGGATGGTAAAACGCCTCCAGCGTCACCTCTCGTTCCAACTGAAAGGCCAAGTCAGACAGCGGTTTGCCGCGCAAATCCTTTTCTATTCTGGCAAGCCACGCGGCTTTGGTGGTTGGTGAAAAATCCTGGAAAAGACTCGTATCCAAACTCATAGCGAATAAATTTTGTTTCCTTATCGGCTAAAATTAAAATAAAAGTATTTCTCAGACGAACTTTTTAAAAGCAAAATCGTTATCTTTGTGATACAGAAAATACCTTAGATTAAATCTAAATAAAAACACGGATGACCATGACAATGGATAAAAAACGCTTGATATATTTGGACAATAACGCCACTACGCCAACTGATCCACGAGCCGTAGAGGCGATGCTGCCTTTCTTTTATGAGCACCCGGGCAATGCGGCGAGCCGCAATCACCCGTTCGGTTGGGTAGCAGAAGAAGCGGTGGACTATGCGCGGGAGCAAATTGCGAATCTGATCGAAGTTGATCCGAAGGAAATTATCTTCACTTCCGGCGCTACAGAATCAGATAACCTGGCACTGAAAGGTGTATTTGAGATGTATCGCCGCAAAGGCAATCACATTATCACGCTAAAAACCGAGCACAAAGCGGTATTGGACGCTTGCGATCACCTCGAGAAGCTGGGCGCAGAGATCACCTATCTGGATGTGAACCGCGAAGGTCTGATCGATCTGGAACAACTGGAAGCAGCGATGAAGCCAGAGACCATTCTGGTATCGGTGATGTGGGCAAACAACGAAACGGGCGTCATTCAGCCAATGAAAGAAATCGGCGCTATTTGCGAAAAGCATGGCGTATTGTTTATGAGCGATGCAACGCAGGCTGTCGGTAAGATTCCCGTGAATCCGAAAGAAGTAGGTGTTCACCTGATGGCGTTCACCAGTCATAAAATGTACGGTCCGAAGGGCGTTGGTGCATTGTACGTGAGCCGCAGAAAGCCTCGCGTGAAGGTCACTGCTCAAATGGACGGCGGCGGACACGAGCGCGGTATGCGTTCCGGTACGCTGAATGTTCCAGGCATTGTTGGCTTTGGCAAGGCTGCTGAAATTGCCAAGCAGGAAATGGCAAACGATGCCATTCGCCTGAGCAAACTGCGCGACAAGCTGGAAAGCGAACTGATGCAACTGGAAGAAGTATATATCAATGGTAGCAAAGAGCACCGGATGCCGCATGTGACCAACTTGTCGTTCAAGCACGTGGAAGGCGAAGGTCTGATGATGACGTTCAACCAAAATATCGCCGTTTCTTCCGGTTCGGCTTGTACATCGGCTTCTTTGGAACCATCTTACGTGCTGGTCGCGTTAGGATTAGGGGATGACCTGGCGCACTCTTCCATTCGCTTTAGCCTGGGGCGCTTCACGACGGAAGAAGATGTGGATTTCGCGGTTCAGGCGCTCAGAGAGGGCGTAAATCACATGCGCGAACTTAGCCCGATCTGGGAAATGTACAAAGAAGGGGTCGATCTGGATTCTGTCGAATGGTCAGAACACTAAAGTTGCTAATTGTCAATTGTTTAACGCTACAGGCGTGCCTTCGGCATTGATAACTCAGTAAGTACTGATATAAAAATTAATAATCAACAATAAAAAATTATACGTTATGGCTTATTCTGATAAAGTACTCGAACACTTCAAAAATCCACGCAACGTGGGTACATTGGACAAGAGCAAAAACACTGTTGGTACTGGTTTGGTAGGTGCCCCTGAATGCGGCGACGTGATGCGTCTGCAAATTGAGGTGGACCCGGAGACCGATACGATCAAGGATGCGAAGTTCAAAACCTTCGGTTGCGGCTCGGCAATTGCTTCCTCTTCCCTGGCTACGGAATGGCTGAAGGGCAAAACGATTGATGAAGCAATGACCATTGACAATATGACCATCGTGGAAGAGCTGGCACTGCCGCCGGTGAAAATTCACTGCTCGGTACTGGCAGAAGACGCGATTAAGAGCGCAATCAAGGATTATCAAACGAAAAACGGCATCACGGTAGAGCAGCCGGTAGAAGCCAAGGCATAACCCGGAGGTGTCAGATATTCAGTTGTGGTGGATGTGAAATACGCTCGAAGCACTGTATTTCCACCTCCCGCCTGAAAGTAAAAATTTACAGCAATGTTATACGTAGCAGAAAGTGCAAAAGCCAAAATTGCAGATTTAAAACGGGAAGCAAGTATCGCGGATGACTACTTCATCCGGGTATCCGTGACCAGTGGGGGCTGCTCAGGGCTAACCTACGAAATGGATTTCGATAACGAGGATCGCCCCAACGATCAGGTATTCGAGGATAATGGTGTGAAAGTCGTCACGGATTTGAAAAGCTTTTTGTATCTCTGCAATACCACCCTCGAATTTTCGGGCGGTCTGAACGGTCAAGGTTTTTACTTTAATAATCCAAATGCTGCCCGCACGTGCGGCTGCGGCGAAAGCTTTGCTGTGTAAGCATTACTCCACCGACATTCGGCGCATGGGCGGCGCATACCGCCTGACAATTTTATTTGTATAAAAACTCCAATGAGCTTCCTGTTCGCTGGAGTTTTTTTATTTTTACATGGCATCGGTTAATACGCCGATGTTTTTTGCCGACTAAAGTCAGCGCTACATGCATCGAATCGGTTACGACGCCAAACGACTCTTTAATAACTTCACAGGACTGGGCAACTACAGCCGCACGCTGTTGCGCAATCTGGCTTC
>CAZFBU010000158.1:0-4634 GCA_964517175.1 uncultured Saprospiraceae bacterium | reverse complement strand
CAGTTGTACGATTTTAAATTCAAATACGCCTGCCGAAACGCCGACAAAATTATCGCCATCAGCGAAAGCACCAAACGAGACATCGTCAAATTTTACGAAATTCCATCCGAAAAAATCGAGGTGATTTACCAGTCCTGCCACGAGCGGTTTATGCAGGAACGCTCCCCGAAAACCATTGAATCAACGCTCCGGCGCTACAAGCTTCCGTCGGATTACCTGTTCTACGTTGGCTCCGTCATTGAGCGGAAAAACCTGCTGGGCATTGTGCAGGCGCTGGAGCAACTGCCGTCAGATTTACAATTGCCGCTCGTCGTGCTGGGTGAAGGCAAAGCCTATAAACAACGCGTACTGGATTACATCGCCCAAAAAGGACTGGAAAAGCAGGTCATTTTCATCAAAGCCGACTTCGAAGACATGCCCGCGCTCTATCAGCAAGCCAGGGTGTTCCTCTATCCTTCTTATTACGAAGGCTTTGGCATTCCGGTGCTGGAGGCGCTGTTCAGTCGCACGCCGGTCATCACGTCCAATGTTTCATCGCTGCCCGAAGCGGGCGGCCCGCACGCCTGCCTGGTCGATCCGGCGAAGCCCGAAGCCATAGCAGCTGGCATCGAAAAGATACTGACAGATGCGGCTTACCGCCAAAACATGATCGAGCGCGGCTACGAACATGCGCAGCAATTTCGGGGCGAAGAACTGACGGAGCAGTTGATGGATTTGTACGAAAGCATGTTGAATGCCGGAAATGCTTCCTGACCACCAAATAAAATTTTAAAATCGTGCGTTGTCTGTGTATATTTGGACATTTTGAGGGAATCAATAACACATGGCGAATCGGATATACATTGCTGCAACGAGTCAGCACGTTGGGAAAACGACCTGCACACTGGGAATTTTTTCGGCTTTGCGCAAACAAGGTTATGACGTAGGTTACTGCAAGCCGGTAGGGCAGGAATTTGTGGATCTGGGCGATCTGAAAGTGGACAAAGACGCGCTGCTCTTTGCCCGTATGATGAATTTCGACCTGGAGGCAGATCTGCACAGCCCGGTGATCGTAGGCAGCGGGCTAACCACAGCTTACCTCGACAATCCCGCACAATTCCATTTCAAGGAACGCCTCGAATTGGCGGCGGATATACTACACAAAAAGCATGATTTTGTCGTATATGAAGGCACCGGGCATCCGGGTGTGGGTAGTGTGATTGATTTGTCGAACGCCGATGTGGCAAAAATCCTGGGCGCTTCGGTCATCATGATTGTGGAAGGCGGCATCGGCAGTACAATTGATGAATTAAACGCCAAGCTTGCACTGTTTCGAGAGCAGGACGTGCCTATTCTCGGCGTCATTCTGAACAAGGCGATACCCGAAAAAGTCGATAAAGTAACGCACTACGTCAGCAAAAAGCTCAACCAAATGGGCATCCCGCTTCTGGGCGTGCTGCCATTCGACAAAAGTCTGACTTACCCGTTGATGGACTCCGTGCGGCGCGCCGTGAATGGCAAAACCGTTTTTAACGAAGATAAACTCGACAACTGGGTGGGGAGCATCGTTTCCGGCGCTCTGGTAGAACGGCGCGAACTGGAAGAACTCAGCCGTGTCTTGCTCATCGTCAATTACCGCCGCCTGAATCACGCCATCGAGATCATCGAGGAAATCACACGCAAACGCCAGCTTGAGCACTCGCCCCTCACCGGCATTATTGTGAACGGAGAGGATGATTTCATTCCAACATTTATCGAGCAGTTTCAACGGCAGGATTATATCGAAACGCACCAGATACCGGTGGTGGCCACTACGCTCGACACCTTTGGTGCGGCCTTGAAAATCAACCGCATCGAAGTAAAGATCAACCTCCGCACCCCCTGGAAAGTAGAACGCGCCATCGAAATTTTCCGGGATCACATCAGCCTGGACGGAATTATCTGAACCGCCTGGGCCGGTCATTTTTCTGATTTTTATTTGAACCATGGCAGGGTTTGCCCTGGTCGAGTATTTCGGGTGGTTGGCATTGCAAAATATTGGGTTTACCCAAAACTTTACACGGCAGATTGCGCTTCTTCCAATAAATACGTATTTTTACGTACGTATTTTTAAACTATTGGAAACAAAAAACGAATTATGGAAAATTCAGGCAATCAAAATACGCCGGGCAGCGGTACCGATCCGAAAGTGGTAGCGATCGTTTCTTATGTTACGATTATCGGCTGGGTTGTAGCGCTTATTTTGAACAATCCGAAAACAGAATTTGCCACGTTTCACCTGCGCCAGATGCTGGGCATCATGCTGCTGGGGCTGATCGTGAGCTTCATTCCAATCGTGAATATCATTGGTGGTCTCTTTGCGTTTGTTCTTTGGATTATGGGCTTCATCAGCGCCGTGCAGGGCGAAATGAAAACCGTGCCGCTGCTGGGCGACAAATTCCAGGAGTGGTTCAAGTCGCTGTAAAATAGCTTTGGGAGTTCGCTTGCGTTACTTTTTTAAAGCGGAGTTTTCCTTGTCAGCAGCGCCATATAAAATCCGTCGTAGCCTTCTTCGGGAGAGATTTTGCGTTCTTGTTCCAGTACGAAGGCGTCGCCCTGTGCTGCCAGGAAAGCAGCCACCTGCTGTTCGTTTTCCGAAGGCAGAAGGCTGCAGGTTGCATACACCAGCTTGCCGCCGGGCTTCACCATGCGGCTGTAATTGGTGAGAATATCCTGCTGAATTTTCTGCACTTCATCGATAAAAGCAGGACTCAGCTTCCATTTGGCATCCGGGTTTCGGCGCAACACGCCCAAGCCGGAGCAGGGCACATCCAGCAGCACCCGATCCGCAGATTGGTCGAGGCGTTTGATGACTTTATTGCTGTCAATTTCCCTCGTTTCAATAATGGAAATCCCCGCCCGGCGCGCTCGCTTGCGCAATTCACGCAGCTTCCGCTCGTCGGTATCCAGCGAGATAATCTGCCCTTTGTTTTGCATCAATGCTGCCAGGTGCAGCGACTTGCCGCCGCCGCCCGCGCAGGCATCAATCACGCGCATACCCGGCTCCGCCGCCAGGAAAGGCGCGACCTGCTGGGAAGCGTAGTCCTGAATTTCAAAAAGCCCGTCGCGGAAAGGTTTGGTAGCGAACAAATTCCGGCGCTTTTTCACCAGCAGTGCATCGTCGGTTAGAATGCCGGTTGCAATGCCGTCGTTCAATAGCTTGTTCTGAAGCTCTTTGGGGTTGGTTTTCAGGCGATTGACCCGCAGCACGACCCGGGCGGGTTCGTTGAGTGCCCGCAGCATCGCATCCCAGTCGGCGCCAATTTCGCGTTCGCCAAGCAGGTCGAGCCAATCAGGAATGGACTCCCGGATTTTGCGCTCTGCCTGCAGCTTTTCGTGCTTTGTTTTTATCGTGCCCACGTCCACACTTCTGAACTCTTCCCAATCGGGCAGTTCATTGCCGCTGATGATCCACCAAATGGCAAACAACCGCAGCCAGTCGGCTTCGTTTTTCGGCTCAAAGCCCCGAATTTCGTACAACATCCGGTACCAACGCACCATGTCATAAACGCTTTCCGCAATGAACGACCGGTCGCGCGCGCCCCATTTCGGGTTGCTCTTCAGCAGGCGCTCGATCGCCCGGTCGGCATAGTATCCTTTCTGAAAAATACCCTGCAACGTTTCAATGACTGCCACAACCAGATTTGGATACAGTTTTTTCATAATTTTTGCGTTTCCATAAATTCGCGTAAAGCTACAATTTTAGCCGAACTCCACGTAAAACAGTCCGTTTTTTGCAAACTTCTGCCCTTGCAGCCATCTTTTTTTGGTCATAAAATCGGAAAAGGCTTGCTATTAGAAACAAAATGTTTTATATTTGATTTATAAAACAAATTGTTGAATTTGTCTCAAAACAAATCCGCTATGAATGCAGGGAATCGAATTGCGACTTATTTGCGGCAAAACTGGTTCAAGATCGGAATCGCCATTGTGCTGATTTTCCTGTTGACGAAGAAAGATCTGACGTTTAACATCAACCTGCGTACGCCCGAACGCCCGGCAGCGCCGCCCCGGGAAGAACCGACGCACGCCCAACAGGATAAAAAGACGCGGGAAATCCTCTCCGAAGAAACTACGCAGCCGGTTGCGGAGTCAAAGCCTCAAAAGCAATTATTCGACCTGTCGCTCTTTAGCAAAACGGAAAAAGCGCCACCTGCTTTGGAACGGCTCGAAAGCATCGACGAAGAAGTGCGGCACAACTACCTCAAGCGCTTTGCGCGCGTGGCGGTGACCGAAAGTGGCAAATTCAACATCCCGGCTTCCATTATTCTGGCAAATGCCCTGCTACATAGCCAAGCTGGTACGGCGAAAGCAGCCCGGGAAGGCAACAATCAGTTTGCTATTGCCTGTACCGACAACTGGCGGGGCGAAAAGCTGGAGGTCAATGGACAGTGTTTTCGGCGATACGAAAATGCCTGGACGAGCTTTCGCGACCACAGTTTTTACGTAACCACCGGCAGCTTTGAGCACCTGCGCCGCATCCGCCGCCAGGACTACAAAGGCTGGGCAAAAGGGCTGGAAAAAGCGGGCTTCTCCGAAGAAGAGAACCTCGCCCGGCAGCTCATCAAGTTGATCGAAACTTACCAATTGACCCAACTGGATAACCAGTAACTAGT
>CAZFBU010000157.1:0-9747 GCA_964517175.1 uncultured Saprospiraceae bacterium | reverse complement strand
AGATATCCATCTCAGATAGGCTTCGTCTGCCTCACCGCTATCACTTTGTCCGTCGGGCGACGTTATAAGCAGGAGTTAGAAAAACGCTGGGAAAGTCAGGTTCCTAATAGTTGAGTTATCGCCCTGTTAAAAATTGTGAATCCATACCTGTTTTCAACAAAAATGGGGCGTGATAAAACCATCAGCGAAGTAGTGTGACGTCGCCCTCCATCAAGTGTGTACGTCCACCGGTGAGCTCCAACTCTGCAAAATACACATACACGCCAACGTCCATCAGTTCGCCATTGAAACGACCATTCCAGCCATAGTTGTAATCATTGGGCGGGAACGGTCCGGCTTCGTAAACGCGATTGCCCCAGCGATCAAATATCATAAACGTTTTGATGCGAAGCACTTCCTCATCGGTAAAAATGGTGAAGATATCATTGAAACCATCTCCGTTGGGCGAAAACACATTCGGTGCAAAAGCATTCACTGCCCGATCCACAATGACGATAATCTCGTCGCGCACGGTGCAGCCGTTGGTGCCCGTCACTTCAATAGCAAACATCGTCGTTTCCGGCGGGGATACCATTTGGTTGACCGAAGCCGTATCCACCAGGTTGGAGGGCGTCCAGCGAACGGAAGCAAAAGTATCCGGTATGATATTGGGAATCAATGCAACCGAATCGCCAAATTTTATCTCCAGGTCATCGCCCAGACTAACGAATATTGTCTCCGGCTCGGGCACGGTTACTTCGGTCGCCCATTCGCAGCCATCCCGATCCTGAATGACGAGGTTGTAATCACCTGCTGCCAGTTCGCGGAAGGTACTGAAAGTTGTAAATGTGCTGCCATTGAGCGAATAGACATAAGGCGCATTGCCACCTACCACCGAGTCAATGGCGATTAAACCGCTATTCGGAATGGCGCAATCGGGCGTAGCTACGGTGAGAAAGCCCTGGCGAATCGACGATGCAAATTCATCTATTGTAATGCTCTGCTGCCCCACGCATCCCGTTTCCTGGCTGGTCACTTCTACCACGTAAGTGCCGCTACCGGCTACGGTTGCCGTATTACTGTTTTGTCCACTTTCAATATTGCCATTCTGTGTTGTCCAGTTGTAAATAAAGTTGCCGTTACCATCGTTCACCCGCGCAATCAGTTGCGTGGTGGTATTTTGACAATCCAAAGTTACTGGCGGATCGATACTAATGCTTGGGGGCGTCGTGTTTTCTGCTACCGTCACGCTGACGGTTTCCGAGCAGCCATTGTCCGGGCGGGTCATTTGCACCCGATAAGTGCCGGCTTCCGATACCGTGATGGTCAAGCCAGTGCCCGGTAAAATATTTCCACCCGGATCAAACCATTGCACCGCCAAGCCCGGCGTCGAAGCGCTGGCATCGAGCGTTACGGCACTGCGGGCGCAGGTGATGTCCTCCGGGGCTGCTACAATTACCTCCGGGGCTTTGAAATCGGCATCAACCGTTACGCTTTGGGTGGCAAAACATCCAGTTTGTGTATCGGTGATTTGTATTTGAAAATTACCACCGGTACTCGTTTGAATAATAGCTTGCGTGGGATCACCCATGATTTCACCATTGGAAACCGTCCACAAAAAGTCGAGTGATGCGCCGGACGCGGAAGTCGAAGCGCCGGCATCGAGCGTAGCTACGTTGTTATTGCAATCCAGATTGGCAACATCGGCAATCCTAATCGTCGGTACATCTGCGCTCTGCAATACGATAACGGTATCCTGTGCACTGCAGCCACTGACCGTATTGGTCGCCGACAAAATGTAACTCCCGGCTGCATCAACCGTTGGTGTTGGCGTATTGCCACCGGCGGTGATATTGCCATCGGTGGTTGACCATTGATAAACCAAATTATTGCCAATCACGGTAGCTTCGAGTTGAATGCTGCTTGTCGTGCAATCCAGCGTCGTATCAAAACCCGCAAAAACAGTGGGTATTTCGATATTTGCGAATACTTCCACACTGTCGGTTGCTACGCAGCCGTTGTCCGGATTGGTCACACTTAAAATGTAAACATCTGCCTGTGAGACGGTCGGCATCAGCGAAGTTTCATTTTGAATCGGGCTACCCGCGCGAGCGGTCCACTGAAAACTGTAATTTCCAGTCGGATTGACGGAAGCATCTAAAGTTGCTTCGGTTTGCGTGCACGTCAGCGTATCATTCGCGCCAGCGTCAATGGTTGGCACGGCAAAATCGCCCATTACCTGCACAGTTTCAAAGGCGCTGCAACCGGTTGCCAGGTCCGTTACCTCAAAGCGATAGGCTCCGGGCGTATCAACCGTCAGGCGCAAGCCATCGACGCAGTTGACCGGGTTGTTATTCATATCCAGTTCGCACCAGCGCCCCCGGAATACGCCGTCTGTCGGTAAAGTACCAATTAGTTCGGTAGAAGAAATATTGCAATTTAAAGTCGCATCCGAAATATCCGGGATGTTTGGCAACTCATCCGCCGTGACCAGCACGCTATCTTCGGCGAAACAACCGCTCACCGTATCCCGAACGGTCAGGGTGTACGTTCCTTCGGCATCCACCATCGGCGTCAGTGTATTGGCACCGGATACGATATTGCCATCCTGCGTGGTCCAGTTGTAAACGAGGTTTATTCCAATCGAAGAGTTCGAGCCATCGAGCGTCGTTGTGGGCGCGTTGCAGGTCAGAGCAGTTGGCGCACCGGCATCCGCTCTCAGCTGATTGACATTCAAAGTCACAACGACCGAGTCGATAGCGGTACAACCGGTATTTGTGTTTCTAATTTCCAGATAGTAGATATCCGGTGTGCTGACCGTTCCCATTGCTGCGTTGCTCGGCGTCACTGCGCCACCATTGGCGCTCGTCCAGGTATAAGTAAACTCGGCACCTGTCGCCGAATTTCCACCAACCGGTACGCTCGGCTGATCGCAGGTGATCGTTTGATTAACACCCGCATCGATCAGGGGAATATCTGTTTGTTCAATGACCGTAAAAGTTTCCGAAACCGAAAACCCGGTTGAATTGGTCACCGTCAGGATGTACGAGCCTGCTGCATCCACCGTTGGGGTCAACGTCATATCGTCGGCAACGAAATTGCCATCGGCAGTTGTCCAGGAAATGGTACAATCGGTGCAGGAATTGCAAAAAGCGGCCTGAAGCGTCACGGTTGGGTTGTCGCAGGTGATGGCATCGGGTGGCGTTATATCGATGCAAATATCGCAACTCTGCTCGGTCACCGTCACGGTTTCACTATCGGTACAGCCGTTGTCGAGATTGGTCACCGTTAGGGTATAATTGCCTGCCTGGTTCACTTCGGCACTAGACTGGTCGGAAGCGCCCAGGATGCCCGGTCCCTGCCAGGCGTAGGCATAATTGCCCACCGCCGGATCGACGAAAGCCTCCAGTATCAGCGAAGCAGAATCGCATTTGATCTGGCTGTCGCCGAATGAAATAGTTGGTACGCCCAGTTCCTGTGTGATTTCCACCGAATCAATCGCGGAACAGCGGTTAAATGCATTGCGCACTTCCAGGAAATACCTTCCCGGTGTATCGGCAAATTCGATCTCGTTATTGCCAATGATATCGCCAGCTTCATTCGTCCAGATGTATTCGATGTTGTTGCCCCGGCTCGAAGCGCTGCCATCCAGTGGCGCCAGGGGCGCATCGCAGGTAATCATGCCCGGGACGCCGGCATCCGCTACCGGGGGATTGGTATCTTGCGCAACGACCGTGAGAGAAGTTGCCGTACAACCATTATCGATATTGGTTACGCGCAGGGTATAGCTGCCGGGAGCATCTACCTGCACGGTGCGTGTATTTGTTGGGCTGATAAAATTACCGCCGCTGGTTTCCCATTCGTAAAGGATGTTGCTGCCCGTAGAAGTGTTGTTGCCGCCGAGCGTTACGCTGGGAATCTCGCAATTGAGCAGAAAGCCATTGCCGACATTGGCAACCGGAGGTGTGGTATCGAGGCGAACGGTTACCAGAGCCGTATCCCGGCAAAGTCCTGTTGCATTGGAAACGACGAGTTGATAATCACCCGGTTGATTGACCATCGGGTTCGGGGTATTGCCGCCACCTACGATGCTCGGGCCAGACCAGTTGTAGCTAATGCCCGCTCCCTGTGTGGAGCCGCTGCCGTCCAGCGTCACTTCAGGGTTGGCACAAGTGATGGTAGCGGTTACGCCGGCATTGGCCGTTGGGGCATTACTCAAATCCTGGAGCACTTCTACCGTATCCGTTGCTGAGCAAGTAACGCCTCCGGCATCCTGTTCTACGGTGAGCACGTACCGCCCGGGGGCAGCCACATCCAGCGTAGCGCCGATGCCCAGAGTAGTGCCGTTGATATCCGACCACGTGTAGGTCAGGTTTCCACCTGGCGTAGAGCTATTGCCGTCCAGCATTATACTCGAAACCTGGCAGTCCAGCATTGCCGGTGGTTGAATTACCGCAACCGGATCGCTGATAGTCAGGGCTAAATTTACGATACTATCGCAACCGGCAGCGCTCTGCAGCACAATCTGAAAATTGCCCGCCGCCCTGAATGTATCATTGCCAACCATATAACTGCCTCCGGCACAGATACTTGCTGCAATATCTGTTTCAATAGCCTCCAGCACCGTCAGCGTCAGATTGATCGTACTATCACAACCGGCGCTGCTCGTAAGCACATCGGTGTAATTGCCGCTTGTCGTATAAACAGAATTGCCGATCACGATAGAATCCCCGTTACAAATCGTACGTTCTATATCATTTACGATCGGATCAATGATCGACAGCGTCAAATGCACCGTGCTATCGCAACCGCCCACACTTTGCAGCGTGACGTCGTATTCGCCAGCCATGTCAAAAGACTGATTGCCAATAGTATATGCGTCGCCCTGGCAGATGGCTTCGCTGATGAAAGCTGTATCCGGCGGGGCGGTTATGTTCACCTGCACGCAGTTGGTGGTGATGTTGCCACAGTACAGCAATAAATTATTATTGAGTTGTTGGCGCATATTGCTCACGCGTATTGTGCCATCGGGTGCAGGAAAGCTGTCGCGATCGATCAGGCGGTAGGAAAGCCCGCACACATTGTAGGTGCCAGGCGCATAGCTGCGCAAATCAGGCACGGTATCATACGCGAGCAAAGTATCATTCTGGCTGATAATGTAAGTGTAGCCGTATTCGGTGGTATCGGGTGGAATGCCGCTGTATTCCGGCGGGATATTCAGGAGCAGATCGTCGTTGCCTTGACAGGCATTCACATCCGCGTAATTCGCCAGGCTTCCTGCATTTGCAAAACAACACAAAAAGCCACGCTCATCGCACAGGCGCAGGCGAAAGTCGTAAATTCGTCCCAGATACGTTGAGGGGTTATTCTGGATCGTCAGCGTCCAGGTGCCATTCACCGGGCCGGTGTTAAAATCTTCCAGACAACCGTCGAACGGATAGTAGGAGCCATTGTAACGGCCGCCGCTCAAAAAGTTTTGAGGTTGTCCATTGTTCCATTGGGCAACGTAGCCGCTATCGGGTTCGGCAGTAGCCGCACATTGTACAAAAGAAATATCCCAGCGGGTAAAAAAGGTGAAAGCAAACTGATCGGTGGTGTTTGGTCCCATCAGTTGCACGGTTTGTCCGCTCGGCGAGGTCAGGAACACTTCCAGATCCTCCGAGAACTGATGCACAAAGTCGATCTCCACTCCACAGATGCCCTGGAAAGGATCGGACAGGTCATCATTCACCACGTCGGTGACTTCGAAGGTATAGTTGATGATACTGTTTCGGTTAATGTTGATGGAATCGCCTTCCAGTCCGCAGTTCTGGGCATGCGCCAGTAATGGGATCAGAAAGATATGCCACAGGATTAAAAATCGCCTCATAGTAAGTAGGATAATGAGAATGTCCCCAACTCCAGACTTCTTAGCTTTTAAAGTTTTTGGGATAAGCTCGAAAATTTTACGATCGTTTTTTAGCTTTTCGCAATTCGGATGTCCTTTTCTGTTATTCTACATCCATCAACGCATTTTAAACCGGTTTTGATACTTGGAAACTCAAAATTAGCACAATTTCACGGATAGTGTGTTAAATTTTGGCAGAAGCTTAGGGTTTTTGTACGACAAATGGACGAGTAACACTGGCAGACGCCGACCGGATGCGGAGCCAGTACACGCCCGGCTTTACGCCCGGCAAATCGAGGCTTGCCGTTAGTGTGCCCACCGAAAAATCCGCCCGTTGCCGTTGTAAAATCTGCCCTAGTACATTTGTCCATTCTATGACCAGTTCGGGCTGTGGCGTTCCGGTCAGCGACAGTTGAAACTGCCCGCCATTCGGATTGGGGGCAATGCGTATTTCGGTCACCAGCCGATTATCCAGCACCGAAGTGGCTTCGAGTATCACGCTTGCCGTACTCGCAGCAGCGCCGCAAAGATCGGCAACGGAAAGTGTGACTTCGTAAAGCCCTGAGCGTGCGTAGGTATGCCGGGGCGCTGCCTCAGTGGAGGTATTCCCATCGCCAAAATTCCAGAAGTATTGTCGTTCGTCGGCATTGGTGGTGTCTGTCAGGAAAGCAACGGTAAAATCATTGACCTGAAACGAAAAATCCGCCTGGGGTGTGGTGCGGGCGGCCATGTAATTGCCAAGAAAAACGGAATCTACGCCCCAGATATTTTCTACCGCCAGCGCAACCGGATAATCGCCAGCTGCCTCATAGGTCACCAATGGATTCTGCTCCGAAGAAAAAGCAGGCTCACCGCCCGGGAAGTACCAGCGGCGCGCGGTAAGATTGCCACCGGCGCGCTCAAAAAACTGAACAGTGAAAGGCGCACATCCTCGTAGCACATCTGCCGCGAAATCGGCTACCGGCGCTGCTCCGCCAATTTGTACAAATTGCCTGCTGGTGTCGCTGCCACAGGTGTTGCTTGCGATCAGCAGGGCTTCATAAATTCCGGCTTCGGCGTAGGTGTGGGTGGGGGTGTTTTCCTGGCTGACGGCGCCGTCACCAAACTCCCAGCGCACATCGTCGGCGCGGACAGCAAAATTTGAAAAAGTAACGGTTTTTTCATTCGTGTGAAAGTTGAAATTTGCGACTGGTTCGGCTAGCACGGTGATGTAATCGGTGCGATTGGCTACGGTTTCACCAGCCTCGTTGCGGGCGGTCAGTTGTACGGAATATTTGCCGGGAGCTGTAAATTCCACAAGCGGCGATGGCTCATCGGATGCAGCCGGATTTCCTCCGGAGAATGACCATTCAAAGTCCGTAGCATTGGGCGAAGATAAATTGTCGAACTGCACCTGCAGAGGCGCACAACCGGTCGTAACCGAAGCAGAGAAGTTGGCGGCGGGCGGCGTCACGATTGAAACCATCTTCATTGCCTGATTGGTGTCGCAAATGTTGGAAGCAGTCAGTTGTACTTCGTACAGTCCATCCTTTTCGTAAATATGCGTCGGATTTATTTCTGTACTCGTTTTGCCATCGCCAAAATCCCAGATAACATCGTCGGTATCGATTGTTTCATTTACAAATGCAACCACATTGGAACCCGCGGTCACATTTGCTGTGAAGGCAGCCGTGGGCTTGTCCCGAACGGTGATTAGTGCCGTTTGCGTAAGCGTATCCTGTCCGTTGGGATTACTGACGATCAGTTGCACGTCGTATTCGCCGGGCTGATCGTAACTCACGGTAGGCGTTGCTTCCAGTGATGAGGCTGGCGTACCGCCCGGGAAGTGCCAGGTCCAGCTATTGGCGGCGGTTGATTTATTGAAAACCCTCGCTGTAAAAGGCGCACAGCCACTATTGGCATCGACTGAAAAGGTAGCCTGCGGGAGCGATTGTTCGGCGCAGTTGTCGGCACAACCTACCGTGTTGAGCACGGCAGCATTGATAAAATTGTTGATCACACTCCGGGATGTTTCCGACCACATTTGTACATCGCGGATGCGCGGCGCCATGATCGTCGGCGAGCCGGAAGCATCATGCCGCGCGTTGAAATTGTGCCCCAGTTCGTGCGCCTGCAGCGCGCGCATGAGCGAAGCGTTTTCCGAATAGCGGCGCAACACGTTGTAACGCAGGTTATTGCACATGCCGCCAAAGTAGCCGCCTCCGCCAATGTTGTTGCCGCCGTCGTCCGTCAGGATGCGCCCGGTCCAAAGGGATGCAACATCGTAGGCAACGCCTGCGCCCAGACCGTTGTTATTGGCCCAGTCCCGAAAACTCCTCAGGTAGTCGAGATAATTGACCTGCGGCTCCGCCTCGAAGCCGGGTTCCCAGGCATCGCAAAATTCACAAATAGAAATATGCAATACCGTTACTTTAAAACGAATCGTACGTATAAAGTCATTTCTGTAGTTGGCATGCACATTATTCAACACGCCGAGCACGTAGTTTTCCAGCGTAGCTGCGTCATTAAACTGAGTAAACATTTGATAATCAGCCACCAATGCAATGTCGAGGGCGATACAGTCCTCAGTGGTTAGCGCTGCTGGTGTGGTCGTTTTTTGATGTACTGTTTCGAGAGCTGCACAACGCCCGTCCGGATTGGGCAGTACATCCGATGCCCGGTACAGAAGGTACGCATCGCGCCCGGGGCTTTGTCCGAAACGCCGGGCTGGTTCGATGTACCAGGTTTCTGCACCGATCTCGAATACGCCATAGATGAAATCGTCATTGAGCGTGAGGCGGCAAGTGCCAGGCATCGGCGCAATGACCTGCCCGCCCAGCGTGAGCGCTCCGTATCCGCTCGATGTTTGCGTGCCGCTTTCGGTTGCCATTTGCAATTGATATTTTTCCGAGCGAATATTTTCCGGTATGAGGCGGAGCGTCCATTGGCGGCTTTCGCCAAATGCGAGCGTGATTTCTGCCGGGGCATTCCGACGCAGTTCCCGCAGCAATGCCCGACTGTCCAGGTGTAAAAGCTCGTATCCGAAGAGTTCTTCCTGCAGAAAAAGCTTTTCTGATGGAGAAAGGCTTCGGGCGGTGAAAGTTGTTTGTGCGGACAACAGAACCGGGAGAATCGTGTACCAAACCACTAAAGAAAGAGCACGAATCGTCATGTGAAATACATTCATGGTTTTTATTTTAAGGAACAAAACGACTAAACCAACCGTCTGTGCGTTATGTTTTGAATCGGTAAATGGCTGAAGTTGGGACGACACCTGCAAATTTATGCCATTTTCCCGCGAGCTATTTGCTCATAATTCTATTTTTACAGAAAAATACAAATCGAATGAAAAAAGTAATAACAATTAGCGCTTTACTTTTGATATTGGTCGGGTGCTTGCAAAATGAGATGGAGGCGCAAAGCCGCAGCAGCCGCGAGCAAGCCGGCAGCACCTTTGCCAGCAATCTCTGGTACGGCGGCGGCGTAAATCTGGGGTTCTCCGGCAACAGTTTCGAGAGTATCTTCCAGTTGGGGGTATCGCCGATGGTGGGCTACAAAATATTTGAAGAATTTTCGATTGGCCCGCGCGTTGGCATTCAGTACATCCACTACCGCACCAATCTGGGCGGGCGCGTGCAAACGGCCAATCCAATCTCGTGGTCCACCGGCGTATTCAGTCGCTATAAGTTTTTTCCGACGATTTTCGGGCATGTGGAATACGAATTTGAAAATGCGGCCATTTTCACCATCGGCGCCGACGGGCTGGAGGTGTTGCGCCGCGAGCGCAACAACTTTTATATCGGCGCGGGCTACAACAGCGGTGGCGAATGGGGCTACGAAATCCTGGTGCTTTACAATACGCTCCAGCCGGAAAATGACATCAATCCGCCGTTTAGTTTCCG
>CAZFBU010000156.1:4047-9867 GCA_964517175.1 uncultured Saprospiraceae bacterium | reverse complement strand
TTGAATAAGAACTGAAAAAATTACCCCGGCATGTGCTCCAGCTTCGAGCGATTTTTGATGCTGATAGCACCATCTACGACCTCGATATAACCATCTTCTTTAAATTCCGTTAGCATTCTGATAACACTTTCCTTGGCTGTGCCGACGATCCGTGCCAGATCATCCCGCAGGATGTTGAATTCATTCTTACCTTCTTTATCGTGCAATAAAAGCAGCGCACTGGCTACGCGCTTGCGCACGGAATTGTATGCCAGATGCAGGAGTTGCTCTTCTTTTTCCGAGATATTGCTCGCCAGCATTTTAATCAATTGCGAAGCAACGTCGCGATTAGCGTGCAATAACTGCTGAAAGTCGTCTTTGGGAATGAGGCTCACCTCGGTATCTTCCAGCGCCGCTGCCGCTTCGGTGTATTTGGAATCTTTAATCAAATCGACGTAGCCGACAAAATCGCCGGTGGTATGCAGGGAAATGATATATTCTTTACCGTCCTCGTTGGTTTTAAAAACCTTTATTTTCCCACTTTTGATAAAAAACAGATACCGCGGATAGTCGCCCTCTTCGTAGAGATTTTCCCGCTTTTTGAAGGTCTTCAACTTGCGCTCAATGGAGAGTTTTTTCAATTCTTCATAGCCCCGGGCTTCATCGATAAAAGCCTGGAGTCCAAGTTCCGTTTTATCAAATTTACTGCGCAGTTTTTCACTCTTGCGGAGGCGCACTTCAATCACCGCGAGCAGTTCATCCTTGTAAAATGGCTTGGTGACATAATCATCTGCGCCGAGATTCATACCTCGCCGAAAGTCGGTCTTTTCTGCCTTTGCCGTCAGAAAAATGAATGGAATGTCGGAGGTTTCGCTTCGTTTGCTCAGAATATTCAGCACGCCAAAGCCGTCGAGCTTGGGCATCATAACATCGCAGAGGATCAGGTCGGGCAATTCTGCCAGTGCCCGGTCCACGCCTTCGGTGCCGTCGGCAGCAGCAATCACCTGATAACCGGAAAGTTCCAGGATTTCTTCCAGGTTTTCTCTCACTTCGGGATTATCTTCGATAACCAGAATTTTTTTCATATTGGGTGTAGGTTTAGGCAGTAAGTAGATGGACAATGTTATTTGTTAATTGGGATGACTTATAAAAATTTGATAATCTGTATTTTATGAAAAATTATACTTAAAATAATTATGTCCGGGCACTTATGTCCTTGTTTATTTATATAGCTAATAACCCCGCATTTACGCATTATGTTTGCGGCGATTCGATCAGTGGAATATCAATGTAAAAAGTTGTACCAACGCCGCTTTCGCTTTTAAAGCCGATAGCGCCCTGCACCAGGTCCACGTAGCGCTTGACGATGTTTAGCCCCAGCCCTGTGCCCTGAATATTTTCGACATTGTGCGCCCGGAAAAACGGCGTGAACAAATGCTGTTGCTCCTCTTCTGGTATGCCGATGCCCCGGTCGGCAATACGAATATGCAGGCTCTGTTTATTGACGCTGACATGGCAATCAATAGGCTTGCCGGCATCAGAATACTTAATTGCATTGGACAGCAAGTTAAACAAAATATTTTTCAGCAATTTCTTATCGAGATAGATCGTGTGCGTTTCTGTATTTTCATTGCGGTGGATCGTCTGTCCTGGCTTAAGGAGAATGGAAATCTCTTCCAGCGTTTCGGCGCAAAATTCTTTGAGGTCAAATTCTACCGGATGGACATCAATTTTGCCTTCTTCCAGGCGGCTGAGCGACAGAAAGTCGTTGAGAATATTCGTCAGGTTGACCACGGCGGATTTGATGCGGTTGGTGTGCCGCTCGCGCTTGGATTGCTGCTCTTCTTTGGCGTAAGCCTCGATCAGGTCGGCAGACGAAAGGATGGTGCTCAGGGGTGTTCGGAATTCGTGCGAAGCCATTGACACAAAGCGCGACTTCATCTCACTGAGTTCTTTTTCGCGTTCGAGCGCCTTGCGTATTTCCTGCTCGTTGGCGCGCAAGGCATTTTCAGCAGCTTCGCGCTCCTTTATTTCTTTTTTCAGTTGGCGGTTGGTTTCCAGCATCTGGTTTACGGCGGCGGCGAGTTCTTCGGTACGTTGCTCCACGCGCTGTTCGAGTTCAGCATTGAGGCGAATGATGCGCTGCTCGGCAGCGCGATGGTCCGTGACGTCCACACCGGCGCTGATGACTTCCTTCGCTTGACCCTCTTCATCGCGAATCAGAGAATTATGCCAGGCGATCAGTCGTTTCTTTTGATTTTCAGAATGGAGAATTTCGTACTCCTGGTACTCCAGGCTGCCTTCGCTGTCTCCGCTCATCATTTGGCGAAAGCCGGCTATTGCCATATCGGTGCTGGCGGGTGCAACGGCAACCTCAAACCAGTTTTTGCCGACGATGTCCTCCGTGCAGAGCCCCAGTACTTCGCAGCCCTTTCGATTGAGCATGGTGACTTGCCCGTCGCGGTTGATGACCACAAAAATAGTGTTGGCAACGTTCAGATATTGCTGCGTGCGCTCTTTTTCTTCTTTGAGTTTCTGCTCGATGTTTTTTTGCTCGGTCAGGTCATGCACAATGCCGGTAAAAATACGCCGGTCATGCAGTTTTACTTCGCTGATACTCAAGCGCATCGGGAATACGGAGCCATTCTTGCGCAAGCCTTTTACCTCGCGCCCGATACCAATGATTTTGCGCTTGCCGGTTTGAATATAATTTTGAATATAGTTATCGTGGTGGGTGGCGTCGGGCTTGGGCATGAGCATATTGATTTTCTGCCCCAGGAGTTCACTGATTTCGTAGCCGAACAATTGCGCAGCGGCCGGGTTGGCCAGTTCTATCCTGCCCCCTTCGTCAATGGAGATAATACCATCGATCGCTGTCTCGATGATCGCATTGAGTTTCAGTACAATATCCGAGTAATGCTGCTGCAAAGATGTTTCTGATTTCACGATTAAAAGCTTTACAAAAAAAATAAGTCTGAAATTATGAAAAAATGACAAAAGTCACCCCCGATAACTCTAAAAATCATTTGCCCGGGGACGACCTTTGTTTATTTTGCGTATAAATACGGAAAAGTAGTTGAATTGATTCGGATTTGCTGGCGCATTTCCAGCGTGAATTTCTTAATATTAAAGCCTCGAAAAAATGACCGTTCAACATAAAAATAACCATATATTACCCCGGCTGAAGGTGCTGGGGGTCGGTTCTATCAAAACTCGGGCACTGAAGGCAAATTTGCTGGCAGCGCTTGAAATTTTACGCCTGGAAATTCCGTTTGAAGAGGTAGAAGGAGTGAATGAATTGATGCAGTACGACATTAGCGGCATCCCGGCAATTGTTCTGGATGAAGATATTCTCATCCAAAAACAGGTGCCAAGCGTTGAAAATTTAGTAGTATTGCTGGAACCCTTTTTTTTACTTGCAAACGAAAATTGAACTGACTAAACATTTTGAAAAACATGAAAAAAATTTTGTTTCCAACCGATTTCTCTAAAAATGCCGAAAATGCTTTGCATTACGTTGTCGAACTGGCAAACCGATTCGGTAGCGAAATTACGCTGCTACATACCTATCGGGTATATAGCGCTACCGGAAGTTTTGTATCCGTTGAAAAGCATATAAAAGAAGATGCTGCAGATAATATGCTGGAGCTGATGAATAAGGTAGAGCCGAAGCTCAAAAATGGTGCATCGCTCGTGTCAAAAATTGTGAAAGGCGACATTGTCAGCATGATTGCCAGTGTGAGTGAAGATGGCGATTATGACCTTATTGTCATGGGTACACAAGGTGCCTCCGGGTTGGAAGAGGTCTTCATTGGCAGCACAACCAATGGCGTGATGAAGCGCACCGATGTGCCGGTGCTGGCTATTCCTTCCGGATTTGCTTATCGCCCTATCGAAACGATTGCATTGGCTATTGATGAGGAAGAGGACTTCGGTGTAGAAGTGTTGAATCCGGTACTGGATCTGGCTAAAAATTACAGCGCCATGGTCCGGGTTTACCACAAGGATGATAATCAGGATGGGCTGAATACCACGATTGATGCTTACCTCGAAGATGTGGAGCGAACCTATCATTACGATCTTGCTATTGATGATTTGAATGGTAGCCTGAGCGACTTCGTGCAGGAACAAAATGCCGATATGCTTTGCATGATTCGTCACAAAAGAGGTTTCCTGGAGGGCATTTTCCACGAAAGCGCTACTACCAAAAAAGTATTCAACAGCAAAGTGCCGCTGCTGGTGCTGCAAGATGCCTGATCTCTCAGGAATAGTTTAAGAACCTGGACGGATTTGGTAAGTCATGGCGACTTGCCAAATCTGTCTGTTATGAAACCGCTCATCGTGCTTTCCTTCCAATTTTTTATCTGATTTGTGTAATTCTGCACGCCACTGCATCCTACGAACAGAAAAGCGCAGTATCTGCGTTTTGTAGCTTACAAATTCAAATTTAATGTTAAACCAAATGCCAAAAAACATGAAACGAATCCTGATTTTTCTGATCGCTCTCTTATTGACAAACCTAATGATTGCAGCCGACCAAGACGTAAATTCCACTATTGAAAGCGTAAAAATATTCCGACAGGGGGCGCAGGTGGTCCGTGCTGCCAGGACCGACATTCCGGCAGGGGAGCAGGTGCTGAAATTCACCGGCATCTCTCCTGATCTCGACCCGCAGAGCATCCAAGTGCAGGCGAGTGGCAGCTTTACCATCCTGGCGGTGAGCCATGAGATCAATTATTTGCGGGAAGTAGAGCGATCTGCCGCTTACCGGGCGCTGGTGGCGGAGCGCGACAAACTGCAGGGGCAACTCGACCGTGAAGACATCCGGCTCCAGGTGCTGAAGGAAGAAGAAGCACTCATTCTGGCCAATAAGAATGTGGGTGGCAGCAGTGGTACGTCGGTGGAGCGTTTGCAGGCGGTCGCCAAATATTACCGCGAGCGGCTCAGCGCCATCAAGCTGGAGCAATTGGATATAAATGCCCGGAGTGAGGATTTGCAGGAAGAACTCCAGAAGATCAATCGCCAGATCAACGACATGAGCGCTCGCAACAACCGCCCGACCAGCGAAATCTCCGTGAAGGTGCTTGCTCCGGCGGCTACGCAGGGTAGTTTTGAGCTGGGCTACCTCGTGCGCAGCGCGGGCTGGACGCCGGTATATGACCTGCGGGTGACGGACATCAGCAGCCCGGTCGCCCTGGCGTACAAAGCAAATGTATATCAAAATTCCGGCGAAGACTGGAACAAAGTGCAATTGAGCCTTTCCACGGGTAATCCTTCCCGACCGAATGTGAAGCCGACGCTGCAGGTTTGGCGGCTTGGTTTCTACGAACCCGTTGTGTATCGAAATTACAAAAACCAATACAATCAACTGGAAAAAGCCCAGCAGGGACAGCTCGCACCCAAGCAACAGCAGGATATGGCAAGAGAACTCGAAGTGGCAGAAGCAGATTTGCTTCAGGCAGAATTTATAGAAGGTACCACTTCGTTCGAGTTTAAAATTGAATTGCCCTACGATATCCCCGCCGATGGCAAGCAATATACCGTGAATATTGACGAGTACGAAGTGCCGGCATTCTACGAATATTACGCTGCACCGAAGCTTGATCCGACGGCTTACCTCACCGCACAAATGACCGACTGGGAGCAGTACAACCTGCTCAATGGCGAAGCGAATTTGTATTTTGAAGGCACCTATCTTGGAAAATCCTACCTCGATGTACAAAGTACCACCGACACCCTCATCCTTTCGCTCGGGCGCGACGAAGGCGTCGTGGTCACCCGCAAAAAAGATGTGCAGAACAGCAGCGACCAGTTTATCGGCAACAAAAAAACGGAAGTGCG
>CAZFBU010000156.1:0-3947 GCA_964517175.1 uncultured Saprospiraceae bacterium | reverse complement strand
GTGTGCCACATCCATCATTTCGTCAGCAAATCCGCACATTGCCGGTACACCCGTTCAAAATCAAAGCCTGCCAGCACCCGATCCAGCTTCGCGCGTATATCCGGTAGGCACAAATTGCCGATACTGCCTTCGTGCGTATGCGCGATCTGGCGCTCCGGCTCAAACGTTCCCGCCTCAATGCCCTGCCCCACCTGCTTGTACGCATCGCGGAAGGGAATGCCTTGTAGTACCAGTTTGTTCACTTCTTCCACACTAAAGAGGTATTTATATTTTTCATCCTGAAGGATATTTTGCCTGACGCGAATTTGTCCGAGTGCAAAAGTTGCCATACGCAGGCACGCCTTCAGACTTTCGATAGCCGGAAAAACCTGCTCTTTCAGCAACTGAAAATCCCGATGGTAGCCCGAGGGCAGCGTGCCCGTCAGTTGGCTCACCTGCCCCGGCAGGCTCTGCAACTGGTTGCAGCGCGCCCGAATCAATTCAAATACATCCGGGTTTTTCTTGTGCGGCATGATGCTCGATCCGGTGGTCAGTTCATCCGGGAAGCTGATAAATCCGAAGTTTTGATTCATGTACAGCGTCACATCCATCGCCAGTTTGCCCAGCGTACTGCCCAGTCCGGCAAGCGCAAACGCCAGGAAAAGCTCGCTCTTGCCGCGCCCCATCTGAGCATTTACGACATTATAGCTCAAATCCTCGAAACCAAGCAAATCGGTCGTCATCCGGCGATTGAGCGGGAAAGAGGAACCATAGCCCGCCGCCGAACCCAAGGGGTTTTGGTTTATAATCTTGTAAACGCTTTGCAGCAATTGCATATCATCCACCAGCGCTTCGGCATAAGCCGAGAACCACAAACCAAAGGACGACACCATCGCCACCTGCAGGTGCGTGTAGCCTGGCAGCAGTGTGTTTTTGTGCGTTTCCGCCAAATTCATCAACTGGTCAAATAAATTTTGCGTCAAAGTCGTGATCTCCTGCAATTCTGCCCGGAAAAACAAGCGTAAATCTACCAGTACCTGGTCGTTGCGCGAGCGGCCCGAGTGAATTTTTTTGCCGACGTCGCCGAGTTCGCGCGTCAGCAGGAGTTCTACCTGCGAATGAACGTCTTCCACACCGGCTTCGATGATAAATTCGCCCGCTTCGGCTTTTTTATAAATTTCCCGCAATTTTTCGGTTAACTGCCGCAACTCCGCCGTTGTAAGCAGACCGATGCTTTCCAGCATAATGATGTGTGCCAGCGAGCCGAGTACATCGTATTTTGCCAGTTGCAGGTCCAGTTCCCGGTCTTTCCCCACGGTAAACGCCTCAATATCTGCATTGACGGTATAATCCTTTTGCCAAAGTTTCATAGTTCTGGTTTATCCATGTTATTGAATATCGGTGCGAAGGTCGGAAGTTTTAGTGGAAATTACGAATTTGCCAGTTCATGTTGCACCCGCATCAGGGTAGGAATGTCGAAGAAACGCTGTTGGTCGTTGCGCTTCACTGTACCGTTTTTTTTGCCGCTGCTGTTCAGTTGGTCCAGCACGTCCCGCAGGCTGGTGTGCAGCGAAAACGGCATAGCGTTTTCATTCGGTTGGTCTGGTTTTAAATGGTCAAAGACATCTGCCAGGGTATAAACAATCAATTCCAGGTGCAATTTCTGGCTGGCAAAAAAGCCGGATACAAATTCATTGGCAGGTTTTTCCAGCAGCGTTCGGGGCGTGCCCGATTGCTGCACCCGCCCTTTGTCCAGCAAACAGACCACGTCGCCCATTTCAAAAGCTTCTTCTACATCGTGGGTAACGATGATGATGGTTTTATCCTGAAACTCCTCCAGTTGCAGCACTTCGCGCCGGATGTGGAAGCGGGTAATGGGATCGAGCGCGCCGAAGGGTTCGTCCATGAGGATAATGGGCGGATTGGCTGCCAGCGCCCTTGCCAGCCCGACGCGCTGCTGCTGCCCGCCGCTGAGTTGGTCGGGGTATTTTTGAGCATATTCTGCCGGTGGCAGCCCCATGTGCTCCAGGAGCGTATGAATGCGTTCGCGAATACGTTCTTTATCCCACTTGAGCAGTTGGGGCACAATGGCAATATTGCCGGCAACGGTATAATGCGGAAACAATCCCATACTTTGAATGACATATCCCATGCGTCTGCGCACCTGCACCAGCGGCTGGCGGGTCAGGTCTTCCCCATCCACCAGAATTTTGCCTTCGTCCGGCTCGATAAGGCGATTGACCATGCGCAGGATCGTCGTTTTTCCGGAACCGCTGGAGCCGATAAGCGCCAGGGTTTTGCCACTATCCACTTTAAAGCTGACGTCATCCACTGCGGTAAGTTCGCCAAACCGTTTGGTAAGCTGTTGTACTTCAATCATTTTTCATCTGTAGGTCAGCGGCAATATACAACGGGATTTTGGATTATACTTGGTTTAGGCAATGCTTCGGGCTAAATTTATAAGAAACTGATAATCAGATTGTTGTTGTCTTTAAATTTTATAAAACTAACTAACTGAAAAACAAACCTTTGCGTGAGATAAAAACTGCACGGATTATTGTTTGCACAGCACGCGTGACTTCTACGTAAGAAATCGCTGCATCTTCGTACCCTTGCCAGAGAAAAACCGCTTTTCTTCTTTCCAATCTTTCCTTAGCTTTGGCAATACTAAAACGACGGGCATGAAACAAACACAATTAGCCGGGATTTTGCAACGCACGCAGGATTTTGTACAGCGGGAACTAATTCCCCTGGAGCCGACGCTACTGGCGTCGGCGTGGGCGCAGGTACAGCCGGTACTCGATGAAAAACGCGCCCGGGTAAAGGCGCTGGGCTTATGGAATCCGCACATTTCGGCGGCGTGGGGCGGGCTTGGCTTGTCGCTGGCGGAATTTGGGCAGATGAGTGCGATCCTCGGGCAATCGCCCTTTGCGCACTATGCGTTCAATTGCCAGGCGCCGGATGTCGGTAATATGGAAATCCTGATGGAATTCGGCACCCCGGAACAACAGGAACAATATCTGAAACCGCTGCTGGCGGGGGAAATTCGCTCCTGCTTCGCCATGACCGAACCGGAATTCGCCGGCTCCAATCCCGTGCATATGGGCACGATCGCCATTCGCGAAGGCGATTCTTACGTCATCAATGGGCACAAATGGTTTACCACTGCCGCCGAGGGTTCCAGCTTTGCCATTGTGATGTGCATCACCGATCCGGATGCGGAAAATCCTTACACCCGCGCCAGCCAGATCATCGTACCGGTGGATACGCCGGGCTTTCAGCACGTGCGCAAAATCTCCATCATGGGTACGGAGGGCGGCGGCTGGATGAGCCATTCCGAAGTGCGTTTCGACCACTGCAAAGTGCCGGTGCGCAATCTGCTGGGCAAGGAAGGCGCTGGTTTTGCGTTGGCGCAAAGCCGACTGGGTCCGGGTAGAATTCACCATTGTATGCGCTGGATTGGCATTTGTGATCGGGCATTCGACCTGATGTGCCAACGCGCCCTGAGCCGCGAACTGGAACCCGGCAAGCCCCTTGCCACCCGCCAGACCATTCAAAACTGGATCGCTGAGCGCTACGTGGAAATCAAAGCAGCCCGCATGATGGTGCTGGAAGTCGCCCAAAAAATTGACGCCGGCGGCACCGAAGACGCCAAGATTGATATTTCTGCCATCAAATTCTACTGCGCGAATGTGCTGCAGCAAACGCTGGACTGCGCCATCCAGGTGCACGGCGCTATGGGCATCAGCGACGACACGCCGTTGGCAATGTGGTACGCTCACGAGCGCGGCGCGCGCATCTACGACGGTGCCGACGAGGTGCACAAAAGCCGCGTGGCGAAGCATATTTTAAAGGCTTATGCCAAGAAAGGCTAGACAGCTACGGATAAGTAGAGGGACAATTTTAAATTGTCAATGAATAGACAGGATTCACGGGATTTTCAGGATTCAGGATGCCGTAAATCTTCG
>CAZFBU010000155.1:0-9948 GCA_964517175.1 uncultured Saprospiraceae bacterium | reverse complement strand
AGCGCACCTGCTTTGGGAGCAGGGGGCCGCAGGTTCGAATCCTGCCGCCCCGACACTAAAAATTAAGGAGTTACAGCAGTCGCTGTAGCTCCTTTTTTTATTTGGTTAAATCGAAAAAAGGGACAAAAAAAGAGCAGCCACATTACGCGACTGCTCTTTTTCACCAAATCTAAGGTACACAGACTTGGTTATTCGTTGAAATGAGATTTTTCATTCATCTGACCGTTCTGTACATTCTCAAGTCGCTCCTTAAAAATATTCGACATTTCCAGGTCATCTCTTTTCGCATAAATTTCCTTCAAAGCGATCAATGTGTTGAGATCATTCGGGTTGAGACTCTCACAGCGCTTGAAATAAGGCAGTGCCTTGTCAAATTCGGCAAACACCGCATCGCGCTTGGCTTCGTACTTCTTGATGCCTTCGGAGGAATAATCGTCCGCCAATTCCTGCAATTCTTTCGTCAGCGAGGCGGCTTTGTTGTAGTACAGTGCGCCGATGCTATAAACAGCGTCAAAAGCACTTTTGTCCTTTTCCAGCGCCTGCTCGTAGTAGTACTTTGCTTTGTCAAAATACTCCTGTGCTTGTTCCTTTTCCCCGGCCTCAAAAGAACGACCGTGCAAATTATCATAAACACTGCCCAGAGTAGTGTAAAGCGATACGTTGTCCGGTTCTTTTTCAATTGCCGACTCGATTTTGGTGATCAGCACGTCCAGCTTCTGCAACTTTAGGAAGTGATTAATTTCTGCAAACAACAGCGACACATCATCCGGAAATTTGTTTCTGGCAGTTTCCAGATAGCGATATGCAGCATCCGGCGTTTCCCCTTCCTGGATGGCAATCTGATACATGGCTTCATAGATCGCCGGCTTGTCGTACTGAATGTCATACAACTGCTGAAACATATTCTTCGCTTCGGCAGCTTTACCGCCGTTCAGCGCCGCCAGTCCGGTGATGTACAGTTGATTATGATAATCAGCTTCTGTCGCCAGTGAACTGTTGCTGCCTTCACCATTCTCTTTCAGAATTTTGTCCAGAACTAAAACCTCATTAAAAGCCTGAAAAGCAGCTTCGTACTGCTGTGCTTCAAAATCACCAATACCCAGGTTGTTCAGGTTGCCCTGCGTAGCTATAATACCTTTAATGGCATCCCGGGTGTGATACTTTTTGCTGGCTTTCTGCAAAGCCATTTTATAGGCTTCGCTGGCGATCAGCGCCGGATTGCCATCTACTTGTGGCAAGCCATCGGTTGTACCAATACCAAACTGCTGGACGGTAACGATCTGTGTAGCAACCTCGTTGTAAATATCCCCTTTGAGAATCCAGCTATCCGCTTCTGCTTCCATTTCCGGATCAGTGAGCGCCGCATCGATGGATGTCTTTGCCTCTGCCAGGTTTGCCTTGTTGTTGGTAGGGTCAAGTGCAAAAGTACCCAGCGATTTTTTAGCATCCCGGAAGTCTCTTTTGCCGTCCTGAGCAACAAGGACTACTGAGGCGAGGATTAATGCTAGAAATACAAAAAATAACCTTTTCATAATTTGCTTGAATTTTATAATTTTTTTGGTTAAAGAGTTTTTTCATTACTCTCATTAATTTAGACGATGAAAAGCAGAAAAGCAACTTTTCAAAGCGTTAAAGCGTGTACAAAATAAGTTAAAATCTCTTAAAAAACTTCAAATTTTCGGATTATTCCTCCTCTTCGTGGTTACCGTTTTCGGATGCGACCACTGCCACATCCGCAATTTCCTCCTCTTCGCCCAAGCGGATAACTTTCACGCCCTGGGTTGCCCGGCCCATCACGCGAACGCTGCTGACCGATACCCGAATCGATATACCTGATTTGGTGATAATCATCAAATCATCATCATCGCGCACTGCCTTAATGGCAATAACGGCTCCGGTCTTTTTCGTCACTTGCATTGTTCTGACCCCCTTGCCGCCACGGTTGGTAAGGCGATATTCATCAAAATTCGAGCGCTTACCATTTCCTTTTTCAGAAACGACAAAAATGTACTGGCTGTCATCATGTGGATCGATACAAACCATACCGACTACGGCGTCTTTGCTATTCGCCAGAGTGATACCGCGTACCCCGGCAGCAGTCCGCCCCATCGAGCGTACAGCAGATTCGTTGAAGCGAATCGCATTACCACTGCTGGTCGCCATGAAAATTTCGCTATCGCCGGTCGTTAGCCTTGCTTCCAGCAGTTGGTCGCCTTCCCGAATGGAGATCGCCATGATACCTCCCGCACGCGGGCGCGAGTATGCCTCTACCGGTGTTTTCTTTACGACGCCCAGCTTCGTGCCGAAAAGGATAAAGTGGTTATCCAGAAACGCCTGATCGTTCAAATCTTCCACAATGATATAAGCCTTGACCCGATCTTCTTTGGATATAGAGAGAATATTCTGAATCACTCGCCCACCGGATGTTTTACCGGCCTCCGGTATTTCGTAAACCCGCAGCCAATGACAGCGCCCCTGCTCCGTAAAAAGCAACAGGTAATTGTGGTTGGTTGCTGCGAAGATATGCGCTACGAAATCCTCATCTCGGGTTTTCGTACCCCGCGAGCCCCGGCCGCCCCGACCTTGCGCCCGGTATTCGGATAATGGCGTGCGCTTGATGTATCCCAGGTGCGAAATCGTTATGATAACGCTTTCGTCTTCAATCAAATCCTCGATATTGATTTCGCCATCACCAAAGAGGTTGATCTCCGTCCGGCGTTCATCGCCGTATTTATCTTTTATTTCCAGCAGTTCGTTCTTGATAATGCCTCTCTGTAACTCTTCACTTGCCAGAATAGACCGAAGGTGATTGATTTTTTCCTGAATGTCGTCATATTCGGCGCGCACTTTGTCGCGCTCCAGCCCCGTTAAGCGCTGCAAACGCATATCCAAAATCGCACGCGCCTGCACTTCCGACAAAACGTTGCCTTCTTCCACCTGGTAGCCTTCCACTTGCGAGTTTTCGATCAATGCTCCGAACTTTTGCCAGAAGGCCTCTTTATCATCAATAAAATCACCCCGAATGAGGCCCTCGCGCGCTTCATCCGGCGTAGCCGAGCCGCGGATCAAAGAGATAACGGCATCCAGATAATCCAGCGCGATCAGCAAACCAATAAGGATATGCGCCCGTTCCAGCGCTTTACGCAAATCGAATTGGGTACGCCGAACGATCACTTCCAGGCGAAACTTGATAAACTCTTCTATGATGTCCTTCAGGGTTAGCATCATCGGGCGCCCATTGACGAGGGCGATATTGTTAACGCCGTAAGAAGACTGGAGCGGTGTATATTTGTACAACTGACTCAGAATCACGTTCGCCATCGCATCGCGCTTCACCTCCACTACAACGCGCAAACCGTCCCGGTCGGATTCATCCCGCACATCCGAAATGCCTTCCACTTTTTTCAGTTCGACCAGTTCGGCGATCTTTTGCACCAGCACGGCCTTATTTACCTGGTAGGGAATCTCTGTGATGATGATCGTTTCCCGACCATTATCGGCAGCTTTGATCTCCGCTTTGCCGCGCACCACTACCCTGCCCCGGCCGGTTTCGTACGCTTCCTTCACGCCGCTGTATCCATAAATAATGCCCCCAGTAGGAAAATCAGGCGCTTTTATAAACTGCATCAGTTCGTCAATGGTAATATCAGGATTATCAACCGCTGCGATGATGCCATTGGCTACTTCTGTAAGATTGTGGGGCATCATATTGGTAGCCATACCTACGGCAATGCCCGAAGCGCCATTGAGCAGCAGATTGGGGAGGCGAGCCGGCAACACGGTTGGCTCTTCGATGGTATCGTCGAAATTGAGCTCAAAATCAACCGTATCCTTTTCAATGTCTGCCAGCATTTCACTCGAAATGCGTTGCAACCGGGCTTCTGTATATCGCATGGCCGCCGGGCTGTCGCCATCCATTGAGCCAAAGTTGCCCTGCCCGTCCACCAGCGGATAACGCAGCGACCAGTGCTGCGCCATGCGCACCATCGTATCATAAACCGAAGAGTCGCCGTGCGGATGATATTTGCCCAATACCTCCCCAACGATACGAGCCGATTTCTTGTGTGCCTTATTATGGACAAGTCCCAATTCGTGCATGCCAAAGAGCACGCGCCGGTGTACCGGTTTCAATCCATCCCGGACGTCGGGAAGTGCCCGCGCCACAATGACTGACATGGAGTAGTCAATGTAGGCGCTTTTCATTTCATCCTCAATGTTAATGGGAATAATTCTTTGGTTATCAGCCATTTATTTCTTTTAAATCCCTTTTGTAAAAATGTTATTCGTTCGGGCGAATTCAAAAAACAGTCGCTATGAATTTGCGCCAAAAATAAGGCCAAAGATAGCAAAAATTCAGCACTTTTCACAACGTTTTTCATTTTTACCCGCCTTTTGAAAAGTGCGCAATAATTGTATATTTGCCGGTCGATATTGGAATAAAGCCTCCAGTCGGCTTCTCCTCCTTAGCTCCGCCGCCAGCAACATAATCCATTATCGTTTGTTTGTTCGTGTAGTTTTGTAAACGTGGAAAACCGAATAATTATGTCACAGGAAGTAAAACCATACAATCAATCCGGCAGCAAGAAAAAGCAGGTTGCCGATATGTTCGACAATATAGCCCGGCGGTACGATTTCCTGAATCGCCTGCTCTCACTGGGTATCGACAAAATCTGGCGCAAAAAAGCCATTGAGCAACTCCGCGCCAAAAACCCGAAGATCATCCTCGATGTGGCCACCGGCACCGCCGATGTCGCCCTGGAAACTGCCCGCCGTCTCCAGCCGAAGAAAATCATCGGCGTGGATATCTCCAACGAAATGCTCAGCTATGGCCGCCGCAAGATCGCGAAGCAATCTCTGGGGCATATCATCGAATTGCGCGAGGGGGACTCGGAGAATTTGCCCTTCCAGGACAATACGTTCGACGCAATCACCGTTGCTTTTGGAGTTAGAAATTTTGAAAATCTGGAAGCCGGACTCTCGGAGATGCGCCGCGTTCTGAAGGACAACGGAAAACTGGTCGTACTGGAATTTTCCAGACCGGATATATTTCCCTTTAAACAAATTTTCCACTTTTACTTCAGGAACATCCTGCCGCTCATTGGCAAATGGACATCCCAGGACCCCCGCGCTTACAGCTATCTGTACGAATCCGTGCAGGCATTCCCGGAAGGGGAAGCATTCCTGAACATATTACAAAAAATCGGTTACAAAACGTATCAATGCAAAAAACTAACGCTCGGCATTTGCTCCATTTACTCAGCAGAAAAATAGCGCTGCTGGCGCTGGCTTTGTTTGCGGTTGCTTTCGCCAATGCCCAGAAATATGGAGCCGGGAATTATAATTTCCGCGAGTTCGACCAGAAATCTTACTACTTTGGCATTACACTGGGCTACAATACCTCCTCTTTTAAGCCGTTTCGCTCCAGCGAATTTTTGCGCAGCGACAGCATCGCCTCCATCGAATCGATCAGCGGCCCGGGCTTCAACCTCGGCATCGTAACCAACCTAAAGATTGGCGATCACTTTGATCTGCGATTTCTGCCGACGCTCTCTTTCGTGGAACGCAATATTTCCTACGAGAGAAATGCCCGAAATCTCGTCCTGAGCCAACGCACGGTAGAGTCTGTTTTCGTGGAAACGCCTTTCCATGTGCGCTACAAATCAGCGCCGTACCGCGATATTCGGCTGTTCGTGATCGCCGGAGTAAAATATGCCTTTGATGTGGCGAGCGAATCGCGCGCGCGGCAGGCGGAAACGCTGGTGAAAATAGCGCCCAACGACTTCTCGGTGGAAGTCGGCGCCGGGATTCAGTTTTTCTTCCCGTACTTTATTTTTTCGCCTGAGCTGAAGTTTTCACAGGGCATTGGCAATACCTTAATTTACAATCCAAACCTGGAGGAATCGACCGTGCTGGAGAAAATCCTGTCGCGAACGTTTACGATTTCTTTTCATTTTGAAGGTTGATGTAGCGGCGGATTCCGTTAGCACGCACATTTCACAAATTCGATCACATCGGGAAAGAATCGTTGAAATCCAGCATCCAAAGCGTTTTCGTGTTGTTTGAGGCTGTCCGTTACATTATCAAAACACTCCGGACGGCTTACCCGCAGCCGCAGCCGACTGAACGCAAAGTCCAGTCCATCCCATTCGCCGTAGCGCATCAGCCAGTCATCAGCGATCATCATCGGCGTTCGCCGCTGCAAGGCGGGCGGCATCTGTTCGATGTGTCGCGCTAAAATTTTGTAAACATTTTGCGTAAATTCGCGCAGGCTTTGATCCGAAAAAGCGGACCAGTTTTTAATCAGTAAATAATCGTAAAAAACGTCAAGAATCACTGGTGCGTAGCGACTGTGCTGCGGGCGAAGCAACCGCACACCCTCCCGAACGACTGGATGCACATCCGTGAAAGTGTCAATTTTTCGGTGTAAAACGATACCCGCCTGTATGTCTTCCGGATATTGCCTCAACTGACTGCCCCGCACAAAATCCCCCATGTAGTTGCCGATTAGCAATTCTTCATTTTCGCAAGACAAAAACAAATGGGCTAAAAAATTCATATTCTTCTGTTCCGTGTTCAAATATCTAACAGCTAATTTTTAAAAAAGACTATCTTTGCGGCGTTTTTTTATAAATGTTGAGAGCGTTTATTGAGGTTTAGAAGGTTTAGCCACGATGCAAACTCAACCTTTTCAACTTCATCAACCTCCTAAACCTTCAAAATAATGGGACTAAAAGCTGGTATCGTAGGATTGCCAAACGTCGGAAAATCGACCCTTTTCAATGCCTTGACCTCCGCCAAAGCGCTGGCGGCAAATTACCCTTTTGCGACCAAAGAGCCAAACCTCGGCGTGATCACCGTGCCGGATGAGCGGCTGGATAAGCTGACAGATGTAGTGAATCCGCAGAAGACCATCCCCACGACGGTTGAAATTGTGGACATCGCCGGCTTGATCAAAGGCGCGAGCAAGGGCGAGGGCTTGGGCAACCAGTTCCTGGCGAATATCCGCGAGGTGGACGCGATCGTGCACGTGGTGCGCTGTTTTGAAGATGACAACGTAATCCACGTAGATGGCAGCGTTGATCCGGTTCGCGACAAAGAAATCATTGACTTCGAGCTGATTATGAAGGATATTGACACATTGGAAAAGCGGCTCGAAAAACTGAAAAAGCAAGCCAAAAGCGCCAATAAAGAAGACATTCGTAAGGTAGCATTTGCCGAGCGGCTGCTCCGGCACCTGGAAGCAGAAAAACCGGCGCGTTCTTTCCCGGTGGAAGATGAGGAACGCGAGACTTACGAGGATTTCTACCTGCTGACGTCGAAGCCGATTCTATATGTTTGCAATGTCGATGAAGTTTCGGTGCACGATGGCAATGCTTTTTCCAAAGCTTTTCAGGCAGCGATCGCCGATGAAGGCGCGGAAGCCATTCTCATCAGCGCGCAGATTGAATCTGAAATTGCCGAACTCGAAAGCAAGGAAGAACGCCTGGAATACCTGGAAGCAATGGGACTGAACGAACCCGGCGTCAATAAAGTCATCCGTGCGTGCTACAAGCTGCTGAACCTCATCACCTACTTCACCGCCGGTGAAAAAGAAGTGCGCGCCTGGACAGTCCATCGCGGCGACAAAGCCCCGGCGGCGGCGGGCGTTATCCATACCGATTTTGAGAAAGGCTTTATACGAGCAGAAGTCATCAAATACGACGATTTCATTAAATACGGCTCGGAAAGCGCGGTGAAAGAAGCTGGCAAAATGAGCGTGGAAGGCAAGGAGTACATTGTGCAGGACGGCGATGTGATGCACTTTCGTTTCAACGTTTAATTCGTTTCGACCACAATTTTACATCGTTTTTTTGCGTTACCCAATGCGAAAAACATGGTGTAATGAAAAAAATAATCGTTCTTGCTTTTTGTCTCGGATGCTTTGGTTTTGCGCACGCCCAGAGTGGCGAATTGAGCGAAGAAAACCGGACAACCATAAAAACCTGGGAAGATACGCTGGCGGTACTGAGCTACGCGGTCATCAATGATTCCCTGCCGGAATTTCGCTTTGCCGCCTGTCGCAATATGATCCCGACGCTGGTCAAAGCACTGAAACTTGAAAATTCATTCCAATATCCGTTCGAACGCCTCAAAACGGTTTCTATTCAATATCCCCGGGATAGTTCTTTCCGCATTTTTACCTGGCAATTGTACGTCGATAAAGACGAGTACCACTATTACGGCGCTATTCAAATGAACAGCGAAAAACTTCAGCTCTTTCCGCTCATTGACCGGTCGAGTGCCGTAGCGAATGTCGAACAGGAAGAACTCACCCCCGAAAAATGGTACGGTTCGGTGTATTACAATCTACGGGAATTCGATTCGCCGGACGGTAAATATTATCTGCTGTTCGGGTTTGACGGATATGAATTTTTCCACAAGCGTAAAATAGTCGAGGTGTTGCATTTCCGGGAAGGGAAGCCCGTTTTCGGTGCGCCTGTTTTCATCAAGCAAGAGCAAGGCAAACCACTCCAGGAGAAAAAGCGCCTGCTGATCGAGTACTCGGCGGCGGCGAGCGTGCGGGTCAACTACGACGAGGCGCTGGAATTGCTCATTTTCGATCACCTCATCCCGACCAAAGGGCAATACGGCGAGGGCATGACCATGGTACCGGACGGCAGTTACGAAGCCTACGAATTCAAAAAGGGACTTTGGCACTACAAAACTAAAGTGTTCGATCAGATTTCCGACGAAGCGCCGCGTCCCTATCCGGTGCTGGAAGGTCGGGAAAAGGATATTTTTGGAAAAAAAGGGAAGAATTAAGCCAGTTGAAAAGTTGATAGGTTGAATCGTTGATGTATTTTCACATTTTTCAACGGTTCAACTTATCCTATAATGATCGAAGCGCACCAGATGCAAGTACCGCGCACAGCGCATTTTTACACCATTGGCAAGCCTGGAAAACACACCAGGCGATGCTGGATCGTCTGCCATGGCTATGGGCAACTCGCCAAATTTTTTATCCGAAAATTCGATGTGCTGGCGGATGAACAGACCTTCGTCCTCGCACCGGAAGGCTTGTCGCGCTTTTACACCGAAGGACTCACCGGCAGGGTCGGCGCTTCCTGGATGACGAAAGAAGACCGGCTGATCGAAATTGACGATTACGCCAATTTCCTTTCTGCGCTTTACGCAAAATTTGTACCGCAACTTGCTGAGGATGTGCAAATTATACTTTTAGGCTTTTCGCAAGGCTGCGCCACTCAACTGCGCTGGATGATGCAAAAATTTCCCCGCTACCATGCGCTGGTGCTTTGGGCAGGGCTGGCGCCAGAGGATTTGGACTATCGCCCCCACCACGATTATTTTTCCAACCGGGAACTGCATTTCGTATATGGTACAAAAGACCCGTTCATCACCGATGAGCGCTTGCGCGAACACGAGCAGCTACTTTACCGTCAACAGCTTGATTTTCAAATACATACTTTCGATGGCGAGCACACCGTTGACCGGGAAAAGCTGCGACAACTGGCGGAGCAACTGTATCGCTGATTTGGAAATTCGACGCGTTTTTTCAACCTAAAGGCCTGGTCAAACTGTTATCCGTATTATTCACCAATTTCACCGAACATGCAAGCTATGATTTCCGAACAGGAACGAGAAGCGATCCAGAAGTATTTTGGCGTTCCGTTTGAGCAACTAACGGCAGCGGAATTCAAAAAAACGCTGAAAGAGTTGCGCGGAAAATATCATCCCGACAACTTTGAAAAATTCGCCGACGAAACCATTCAGGAAATGGCAACCGAGCGCTTCCAGACGATTGAGGCGCTGGCGGAAAAGCTGGAAACGCACTTCTCCGGCAAACCCCTGAGCTACGGCAGCCAACGCTCCGAGCGCGAAGTTTTTATGCACGAACACGCCATTTTTGCGGCCAATAAGTTGAAAATTGAAGTCATTACAACGGATAAA
>CAZFBU010000154.1:0-9977 GCA_964517175.1 uncultured Saprospiraceae bacterium | reverse complement strand
AGCGCCTCCGATCAGCAGGAAAATCACAGCTGAAATAAATAGTTTCATAGTATTTGGTTTTTTTGTTGTGCTTTTTGCAGTTCGCTCTACGCGATTTGCTTTTCGCAAAGTAGGCTTATTCCCTTACCAATTCCCCCCGCAGCGTCGCGCTCGTCGCATCTGTCACACGCACCGTTGCATAGTCCCCAGGTTTCAGTCCTTCTGCTTTCGGAAAAACGATCATTTTATTTTGTGAGTTTCGCCCTTTAAATTCTGCATCCGAACGCTTGGAATTTCCTTCGATCAACACTTTGAAAGTCTTACCGATGTCAGCGGTATTATGCTTGTACGAAATTTGATTTTGTAAACGAATAATCTCTTGTAATCGACGTTTTTTCACTGCTTCTGGAATATCATCCACAAATTTTTTCGCGGCAAGCGTACCCGGTCGCTCCGAGTAAGCAAACATGTAGGACATGCTGTAATTTGCAAATTCCATCATACTCAATGTTTCCTGGTGATCTTCCTCCGTTTCGGTACAAAAACCTGCAATAATGTCAGAAGAAATTGCACAATCCGGCATAATCCGATAGATCGCTTCCACTCGTTCCTTATACCACGCTCGGGTATAAGTTCGATTCATCAAATCCAGCACACGGCTATTGCCACTTTGCACAGGCAAGTGAATGTATTTGCAAATATTCTCATACTTTTTCATGGTATAGAGCACCTCATCCGTGATGTCTTTCGGGTGGGAAGTCGAAAAGCGAATCCGAAGATCAGGGTGCACCAGCGCGACCATTTCGAGCAGATGGGCAAAATTCACCGCTTCATTATTTTCCGGATTTGACCATTTGTAAGAATCCACATTCTGCCCCAACAGCGTCACTTCGCGATAGCCTTTTTGATACAAATCGGTCGCTTCGGCTACAATGCTAAATGCATCGCGACTGCGCTCGCGCCCACGCGTAAAAGGCACTACGCAAAACGAGCACATGTTGTCGCAACCCCGCATGATCGAGATGAACGCCGTCACGCCGTTGCTATCGAGGCGCAGCGGACTGATGTCGGCGTAGGTTTCTTCGCGCGAGAGGAAAACGTTCACGCCTTTTTCGCCATCTTCTGCGCCGGCGACCAAGTTGGGTAAGTCCCGATAGGCATCAGGCCCAATGACCAAATCGACCAGTTTCTCTTGCTCCAGGAATTTTTGCTTCAAACGCTCGGCCATACAGCCCAATACGCCGACCAGCGTACCCGGGCGACTCCGCTTCACTTTATCAAAAACCCGCAGGCGTTTGCGCACGGTTTCTTCCGCTTTCTCGCGTATAGAGCAGGTATTGATGAGGATCAGATCGGCTTCTTCCATATTGCGCGTGGCACTAAAACCCACATCGCCAAGAATGGACGCGACGATCTCGCTGTCGCTGAAATTCATCTGGCAGCCGTAGCTTTCGATGTAGAAATGCTTTCCTGCAGCCTGCCCTACCCTATCTTCTTGATAGAATACCTCGCCTTGCTTCTGCTCGTCTATTTCCTTCTTGATTCCAACCAAAGTCGGATTATCATCGTACAACATTTGTATCTAAATTGCTGATTGTTAATTTTTTATTCTTAGTTCTAGCTGACCACTAAAGCCACTTTCCTTGCAAAGGAAGCGTCCGTAACCCAAATTAGTTCGCAAAGATAAGTTTTTTCACATACAAATGTGACATTTTGACAGTTCAACCCTACGTTAAATTTTTTCTTGCTTTCTTGTGCTTTTTGGCTGAAATTTGCATCTATACTAAAAAACCAAAGAAATATGAGACCGCTTGCTTTTTTGATGATCACTTTTTTATTTTTCACCGCTTGTAACCAATCCTATGATTCCAATACTGCTGCGTCAAAAGAAGCAATGGATGCTGGTGCCGATTATACCGGTGAGCGTCAGTTAACCGCTTATGCAGAGGATGCACAACCTGCCCCGCCCATTGAAGAAAAACAGACGGAGAAAAAACTCATCCGAACGGCACAGATTGATATTAAAGTGGATAATTACAGCAAAGCTAAAGTGACGTTGGATGAATTGTTAAAGCAATTTCAGGCAGAAATCACCAATGAATCGCAGAGCAGCAGCTCGGACGGTTATCGTTATTATTTTGCCATTAAAGTTTTACCGGCTGATTTTGAAACATTTATCGCCAAAATTGAAAGTCTGGCTTCCTACGTTTATAGCAAAAACATCCAGGTACAAGATGTCACCCGCCAGTACGTCGATCTGGAGACACGCCTGGCATCGAAGCGGGCGGTGATCGCGCAGTATCGGTCATTGTTGCAAACAGCAAAATCAGTGGAAGATGTATTGACAGTTAGTAGAGAATTGAATCAAGTAATCGAAGATGTAGAATCCACCGAAGCTCAGTTACGGGCTTTGCGCAACGATGTACAGTTTAGCACCATCAATTTGACGATTTTTGACGAACATACCATTCCAAATGTGGAGCGCGAGAACTTCTTCAGCCGCATTGGCAAGGGCTTGTTCAATGGCTGGCAGTTGCTGCTGAATATCTTCGTCGGTTTGATCACCATCTGGCCCGTCGTGCTGATCGCGATTGGTGGCATTTGGCTACTCCGAAGATGGTGGAAAAGAAGGAAGGCAAAGGCATAAAGATCGTTATTGGTTATTTGTTATTTGGGGAAAGCTACATTCGATTAACAAATAACCAATAACAACCCATATTTAAAACTTATAATCCACCCGTGCGGTCAGGTTTCTTGGCGCTTCGAAGAATCCCGGTCGCAGGGTATATTCCTCGTTGAATGCATTATTCAGCAGCAGAGAAAACTTTAGCTCTTCGGTAATCTGATAGCTCGCTCGGAAATTTTGCACCCAGTAGCCGTCGTCATCCTGCGTACGCTGACGCACCAAGCCGGGGATGATGACCTGGAAAAGCGCATCGATTGCTTCGACGTGACTGGCGTGGAATGTCTCCAAACCGGCAGCAAAAGGTCCGTTCTGCAATTCCAGGTCCAACTTGAAGGTATGCCGTGGGCGGTACTTCAGGGTGCTTTCGGTTTTCAGGGAAGAGTTATTGTGGTTGCGCTGCCCCACCGTACCGTTCTCGCCGGCAGGAATGGGCGTCATCTCAAACTCCAGATAGCGCGGATCGACGTACGTGTAACCGGTGAGCAGACTCGTTTTCCAGTTGCCAAATAAATTGCCGCGCCCGGCGACAGACACTTCGAAGCCTTTGATCTCGGTATCGCCGACGTTTTGTGCCTGAAATACCGGCAGCGCAAAGCCGCTCGCGCGCGTCGGGTTGAATTCGATCATATCGCTAAAACGCATCGTAAACGCCGAAATATCCAGGAAACCTTCGAAGGAAGCGAGTTTGAAACCTTGCTTAATGCCAATTTCTGCCGTCCAGCCGGTCTCTGAACCCAATGCCGTACTCGGAATTACAAAAAAACCGCCCGCGTCGGTCACGATATATTTTTCAGCAATCGTCGGATAGCGATAGCCCTGCCCCCAGGAAGCGCGGATGTAGGTATAATCCAGTGCCTGGTAATTGGCGCCGATGCGAAACACCGGTCTGGACTCCTCTTCATCCTGCGGCTGCACTTCGATGCCCATGGAGGAAAAGCCGGGATTTTCCAGCAGGTTATTCTCGTAGCGAAACCCGGCCGAGAGATTGAGCCGATCGAAGAATTTTTTCTCCAATTGCAGATAAGCTGCGAGGTTGCGCGCTGTAAAAGTCGTATCGCCGTAGAGTTCTGCGATCACAGACGAATATTGCCCGACGACCCCCGTCGTCAGCACCAGATCTGCATCCACGAAGCGACGCTGAAATTGATACTCGCCGTAAAAAATATCCGAGCTGTTGGACTGATTGCTGTCGTTATCATTATCAACATTATAGAAGCGCCCCAAAAAGCGGTGGCGATTGCCGGATTTATCAAAATAGGTGACGTGCGGATCAACGTTGTAGCGGATGCGTTCGCGATTGGAAAGCGTCGTCGGATTCCCCTGATAACCAAGCGTATCTACCAGCCAGTAAAAGAAAGAACCGGTTTTTCCGGCATTGAAATTAACATTTACACCCACGGCGAAACGGTCGGTGATGCGATAATTTGTCGTGAAATTCACCCGCCCGATTTCCTTGTAGGTTTCCTGCAAAAAGCTCTCCTCTTTCAGATAATAACCACCAACGACCAGGTCCAGCTTCTTAAACTTTTGGCGATGCGAAATGCTCCCCCCCACAGTATAAGGCGCGCTATCCCACCATTTTTTCCGCTCATCCGCCGGATCCATAAAATGGGTATAAAATGTAGCGACTTTGGTCACTGGCTCGGATTTGGGCACGGCGGTGCGAATATTGATAATGCCGTTCAAAGCTGAAGAGCCGTACAGCGAGGAAGCTGCGCCCTTCACGACTTCCACCTGCTCGATATTTTCTACCGGCACGTCGTCCCAGTTCGGGAAGCCCGCATCCGGCTGCAGGATCGGGATGTCGTCCACCATCAGCAGCACGCGGCTGCCCGCGCCGTAAGAATAGCCCGAGCCGCCCCGGATATTGGCTTGTCCGTCAATAATATTGACACCTGGAACTTTGTCAAGGGCTTTGTCAATGGTTAATTTACTGGTATTTTCAATAAGATCAGGCTGCAGCACATCCAGCGAGACGGTCACTTCGCTCAGCGGTTTCTGGTATTTGCCACTGGTCACGGTTGCAGTTTGCAACATATTGGTTTCCAGCTTCATAGCGGCATCCAGGATCATATTTTCATCAGCTTCCAGAGTTACGGATTGTGTAAAAACCTGATAACCGAGGTATCTGATTTCCACTTTGTAAGTACCGGGATCGATTGAAATAATGTACGAACCGTCAAAGTCGGTGACGGCGCCTTTCATGCCCGCGAGCACGGTGGCGGCGATGAGCGGTTCGCCATTGTCAAGATCGGTGACTTTCCCTGTAAGTGTAGCCTTTTGTGCTTGCAACATGCTGATAATGAAAAACAAAGCGAATAGCAAGCCAACATTCTTTTTTTGCATAAACTCAAGAATTGGTTTGTAAAATGATGCTATAGGCTGTTCGCAGGGCAATTACGATGCCGTAAAGTTAAACGAATGTAAGGCAAAATTTAAATTTTTTATTGTAGAGATGCAGCGTATTGGACAAAACGCAAAAAAAATCTTTCGCACAATGGCCAAATGTCATATATTGCCAAATATCTAATGAATCATTGTTAAAAGTCCAAAAACCTTACTATGCAGAAACTTTTACTTACCCTTAGCTTTGCCGTACTGGCATGTAGTATCAGCGTTGCTCAGGACTGTATGCCGGATGAGACACTACCCGACACCATTATTGGGGTTGCTCCTCTGCCCTTCGAAGCGGATTTGAACCCCACAGGCGGCATCAACGATACGGCTTGTGTCAATGAACCCTTTGAGTTTGTTCTCACGCTCATCGTACCGAATACGTTCACTTTTGTTGGACAGGAGTTGCCGCTCAACAGCATCGACCTGGGCGCAGAGGGCGCTATTTCCAACCTCCCGGCAGGACTTGACTACGCCTGTAATCCGCCAACTTGTATTTTCCAGGCGGATACAACCGGCTGCGTCATTCTGTATGGCACGGTGAGTGACACTGCTGGCGTTTACGATCTGCAAATTGCCGGTATCGTGCGTACCGCAGTGGCGGATTTACCATTGTCATTCCCGAATCCGGCAATCGCGCCGGGGAACTACTTCCTGCACGTTCGGGAAGAAGGGCAATGCACGCCAAGTTCCACGCGCGATCTGGCAGCGCTGGGTGTGGTGGCTTCGGCTCGTCCGAATCCGACCAGCGGCTTTACGCAAATTGCAATTTCTTCGCCCATTAGCGGCAATTTCGACTTCATTGTCAGCGACCTGCTCGGTCAGCAAGTGTACCGAAAGCGCATCGACGTTGTCGTGGGAGAAAATACCTTCGATTTTGACGGAAGCAATCTGGCTGCCGGGATGTACGTCTATACCATTCGTGATGGTATGCGGCAATTGTCGGATAAATTGATTATCAATCGGCGATAATAGAAAAATGTGGCGCATCTCGAAGGTGTGCCACATCTAAAACTCCCTGTTACTTAACTCCATGCTTCTGAAACCTGCCCTGTGGACCTCAAAGCAGAACTGGTGGGTCCAAAGATTTACAGCATTTGTAAGTCCTATTATTTTATGGTTTCAAATTACTTTCATCATGAGAAAACTTTTGCTCTTTGTGTTTTTATGCGCTGTGGCAATTTCAGCATTTGCTCAAAATGGTTGCCCGAGCTGTACCGCAACCTTGCCCGATACCTTACCCGCAGACACCATTTACCTGTCGGATGCCGATAGCGGACAAGTAGGTCAGGCTTACAACAGCGATCTCAGCTTTCGAATGCCCAAATCCACCACACCGGTAGCAGCCAGCGATCCGAGTGTATTGCCGGGATTAAACATCAGCGAAGTGACCATTGTCTCTGTAACGAACCTGCCGCCGGGGCTGAGTTGGGAAGCCAACCAGCGTATATTCAAAACTGCTCAGGAAACCGACGGCTGCGTAAAATTCTGTGGCACGCCTCTGCAGCCCGGGCTTTATGAAGTGGAAGTTGTGGTCGATGCACAGGTGCTGGTGGTCACCCAAACGACTTCTTTTACGATTCCCATTTTGATCGAGCCGGCGGTCGTCGTCACCGAAGGCTTTACGATGGAAAATGCTTCCGGCTGCGGCGAAGTTGAGGTGCGTTTCACCAACAACGTCCCCTCGGCAGGCGCGGCGGGGTTCGCGTATAGCTGGGATTTTGGCAATGGCAGCACGTCCGATGCCGAAACCCCCGAAGCGCAATACTACTCAGAACCCGGGCATTTCCCTGTTCATTATCAAGCGATTATCGACACAACTGGTTATTTTCTGACAAAAGTAGAAGTCACGGACTTTAGCTGCAGTGACTTCCTGGGTGGCCGCCCCGACCTCCAACTGGAGGTGTTTGACCCTGTCGGCAATCTGCTCTTCAAATCAGACATTGTGGACAATGCCTCTAAACCTACCTCTTTCAATCTAAATGTAAAACTAGAAGCTGGTGACTACATGATTCGGGTGATCGATGATGATAGCGGTTTATTCGGTGGTGGAAATGATGAATGCGGCACACTTCGCTTCAACCGCGAAACAGCAACCAGCCTGCGTGAAGGAGACCTGGAAGCAAACTTTAGTATCATTCATCCAGTGGACACGGTGCGCTCGGTCGATACCGTGACGGTCTTCGCACAACCTGCCGATCCGATCGTGACGGGCTATGAAGGCGAGCAGCTTTGCGCTGGCGACGTCGTGGATTTACTGAGTAGCTATACCGACAATATCCAATGGTTTCGCGATAGTATGACCGTGCTGGAAAGCGGTATAAATACCCTGTTAACCATTCCTGAAAGCGGTAGATATTGGGTGCAATATACTTCACCCGACGGCTGTCGGGCTGTTTCGGATACGGTCCATGTAGCGATTGCCGAACTGCCCGATAATCCGATCTTTCTGAATGATAATAACTTCCTGGAAGTCATTGATGATATCACCCTTCCAGCGGATTTTTCCGCGCAATGGTACCTGGGTGGTGAAGCCCTGCCCAATGCCACCGGCACGGCGTTCTGCGCTTTTGCCAGCGGTAGCTATGAACTGGTAGTGACCGACAACGCCACGGGCTGCCTCAATCGCTTTTCGCGAATCGTAACTTTCAATCCTGACTTTGCCGGCTGTAGCGCGGCTACTTCTACGGAAGATGTATTCGGGATAATCGCTTCGGATTTTAAATTATTTCCCAATCCTACAAATGGACGATTCTGGCTGGAATTTGCAACGCATGAACAAGCGGAAGTTCACGTCATCGTCCGAAATGCGCTCGGCAGCATCGTGCAGCAATTGCCGCCCGCGCCCGTGCTCGGCGATACCCGGTTTGATATGGACATCAGCGGGCAGGCAGCGGGGATGTATTTTGTAGAATTGCGCATCGGCGAACGACGCCATCAGTGGAAAATTATAAAAAATCAGTAATCATTCATCGGCGTTGTCGCGCAACTCAACGATAACGCCGATTTTTCTTTTACAAAAGTTTCTCCGCTTTGCTTGGAGAACTGATTATTTTTCATATTTTCACCTTTACGTAATAAAAACCCGCCCAATCCATCGCAACTAAATTATTACAACTGTTGCAATGGAATAAAACCACCCTATATTAAAAACTACTATTTTTAGGGTACATTCCAACACAATGTTTGGAATATATATGAGATAGAATATTATAGTCTGGCAAACACTTCAAGAAGAACACTATCAAATTCGGATATATTCCTTATATCATACAAAATGGGTTTCGGGGCTTCCTCTTTTACGGGGAAGCTCTTTTCAAAAAGGGACTTATCGGATATGTAGAAACTCTATTTGCAAGCCTTCAATTTCTGTTGTTTCATTCACCATTTCAATAAGCATTTCCCCAATTTTTGCTTTCAGTTGTAATAATGTGTCGGTCACTTCACTTTGCCGAATGGCCACATCCAGTTTGCCAATAGTGCCAAAATCCTGCTGTACCATTTCCAGTTCCAGCGCTTTCACAGCGTTCATTACCTGGCTCATGATGGCGTAGTCGAACGTCAGTCGATAAATCTCTTCTACTGTGCGCTCAATGATGGTTGCGTTTTCCAGTGCAGCGGCAGCACTGAGTTTGTAGGCATTGATCAACCCGGAAGTACCCAGCAGCGTACCGCCAAAATAACGCACAACGATCACTATGGTATTGGTCAGGTCGAAGCTGTCGATTTGCCCCAAAATCGGGCGCCCGGCGGTACCGCTGGGCTCGCCGTCGTCGTTGGCGCGAAATTCATTCCCATCCAACCCCAGGCGATAGGCGTAGCAGTAGTGTTGTGCTTTCGGATGCAATTTGCGCACTTCCTCCAGGCGATCCTGCCACTCCACCTCCGTATATGCCGGGTAGGCATACGCCTGAAACTTACTGCCGCGATCCTTGAATTCGCCGTAGCTTTCGCCGCTGATCGTTTTGTATGAATCTTTCATTTATCTCGATATTCCGATGAGTACGATGGCAACCATTGCCAACAAAACGCCCAATATATTGATTTTTGATAATTTTTCTGAGAAGAAGAGCCAGGCGGCCGTCACCGCCAGCGCGATCACGGCAACGTTATTCACCGGAAAAACAACCGAGCCACCCCACCCGACCTTCAGCGCCAGCAAAACAAAATAAATAGAGCCGAAGTTGGGTACGCCCAGTGCAATACCTGCCAGCACGTTTTTCCAGGCGAGCTGGCCTTTTCCCAGCGCCAGCTCTGTTGCCACCCGAACCGTGCCGAGTACCGCCGCCGTGCCAAAGAGGAAAGTCGTGAAGGCCAGATTGGCTTCGCCCGCTGTGGAGCGTTCGACGTACATCAGCACAATTTCAATAAAGCCGCTAAAGAGCAGAATCAACGTTGGAAACAGCCACATCCAGGCGTGCGGCAATTGTTTTGGGATGACATTTTTCTTATCCGGCATATTGGCAAAAATAATGGCAAAAACAGCCGCTACCAGCCCAAAAATTTTCAGCATCGGCAGTGGCTCATGGTAGGCAATAATCGCAAAGGGTACCGAAAGTAAAACCGACATCCGCTGCATGATCGCGGAGACCGTAATGCCAAAATGCTCCACCGTTTTGGCGATGATATTGAAGGTGAGAATAAAAATAGTGCCCAGAAGCAAAGAATACGGAAACCAGCTTTCCTGGAACATGGCGCTTTGTACCGGAAACTCGCCCATGACCAGCCAGCCACAAATCACACAAACCCAGTAATTGAAAACAATTGCCTGGAAAGTTGCAATATGGAAACGGCTGAAAAGCTTGAAAACAATCACGATGATCGTCGAACTCAAAATGGACAGTATCAGAAAAAGCATAAGCTGATTTTTTTAGCGCAGGCAAAGTTATCATTTTCCGGTCATTGGCTGGCGACTCTC
>CAZFBU010000153.1:0-10111 GCA_964517175.1 uncultured Saprospiraceae bacterium | reverse complement strand
GGAAGTAGGAAAGATGCATACTTCCGAACTCCGACTTCCGACTTCCGAATTGGGAATTGGGAGATACGAATTGGGAATTGGGAATTCGGAATTGGGAAGTAGGAAAGATGCATACTTCCGAACTCCGACTTCCGACTTCCGAATTGGGAGATACGAATTGGGAATTCGGAATTGGGAATTGGGAATTGGGAATTGGGAATTGGGAATTGAGAAGTTTGCATACCTCCGACTTCCGAACTCCGACTTCCGACCTCCGACCTCCGACCTCCGAACTCCGAATTCGAAAATCGGAAGGAGCAAGAAAATAGTACAAACACGAAATTGATTTGAACATGGAAAGTATCACGTTTACATGCAAGGTGATTACGCCAATGTTTTTGGCGGGGGCGGATGGATGTAACACAAAGTAAATCATCATACACATGAAATACTTATATGGCGCCGCCATTCAAGGCATTCAAAGGTTCATATTTGAAACAAACAAACTCCAGGAAATTGCTGGAGCAAGTGAGTTAGTGGATTACATCTGCACGGATCTTTTTCGGGAAACCGTAGGTGAACTATATTATAATTCTGAAAATCTACTCATAGGTGCTGCCGGAAACATTAAGTATCTCTTCAAGGAAGAAAAAAGCTGCCGATCATTGGTGCTAATATTTCCTCGCAGAGTCATGCAATTGGCGCCTGGAATCAAAATCAGTCAAGCGGTAGTGAAGGTACAAGGTGAATTATCTCAAGAACATATCCAACAACTAGAGGCTCGACTCAAAATTCAGCGAAATCGATCTACCGTACAACATGGGTTGGGCCTTATGATTTCTGAGCGCTCGCGCCGAACGGGTAAGCCTGGAGTAAAATGGACGAATGGGGTAGTAATAGATACCGGACAGCAAGCCAAAAGGAATTCTACAGAAGATTCAAAAGCCAGATTGTTGAAAAAGCTTGTTCCTAATGAAAAAGGAAACCAATCCCACAAGCTGTTTCCAGTGGAAATGGAAGACATTGCCGGGAAGGATAAAAAAAATTGGGTTGCAGTTATTCATGCCGACGGAAATGACCTCGGTAAAAAAATTATGGGGATGGTTGCCCCAAAAAAAGAAACATTCCGGATACTCTCAGAGAAAATCGGAAACGCAACAGAGCAAGCCGTGCGACAGGCATTTGAACTAGTTGTGAAACGAAATACAGTAGAAGGCACTCTATTTCCTTTTCGACCTATTGTACTGGGGGGCGATGACCTAACTGTAATCATTAGGGCCGATCTTGCCATCGACTTTACCCATGCTTTTCTCAAGGCATTTGAGGAGGAAACTGCTAAAGAGTTCCAGGGTTTTGAGGGCGACACTTTTCAAGGCGGTCTGACTGCTTGCGCTGGAATTGCTTACATCAAGGCAAATTATCCTTTTCATTATGGAGCACATTTAGCTGACACACTTTGTGCACAGGCAAAAAAAGTGGCTAAGGATTTAAAGAAAAAACAGACACCTTCTTGCTTGCTTTTTCACAAAGTGCATTCCAGCTTTATTGAAGATTATGAGGAAGTCGTAAAGCAAGAATTAACGATCAAGCAAGAAATTACGTCTGATCAGATACGGCTCGATTATGGGCCATATTTCCTAGCACCTCAACCAGGATATACCACTATTAAACAACTTAACGGCTGGATTAAAATCCTGAATGAAGATGCCTCTCCTCAGTCGCGTCTGCGTAGCTGGTTAACTGAGCTCCAGATAAATCATGAAGCCGCTACTCAGCAATTGGATCGGATACGGCGTATTACGGCTGACCGTTATGTCCGCGAATTGAATTTGGAAAACCCATTTTCGAAAAGGGGGGATGAAAAGAAAAAAAATATTCACATTCACCTCTTCGATGCCATCGTACTTTCCTCCATTTAAACTCACCGTCAATGAATACAATAGCATATCAGATCGAATTTTTCTCCTATTGGCACGCCAGTTCTGGCCTGGCAGGTGGTACGTATGCAGACCTGCTAGTGAATAAGACTCGTGAGGGCTTGCCTTATATTCCCGGACGCACCCTCAAAGGGCTCTTACGCGAGGCTGCAGAGACCATTTATCAATTTGATTCAGACCTAGTCACCCAAACTTTCATTTTGGATGTATTCGGTCAGGCACCAGACGAAAAAGACATTGAGGAGGAACGCGCTACTCTTGAAGCTCAAAGTTTTTTCAGCAATGCTTATCTCTCTGATTACCTCCAAAATGCGATCCCGAAGGATCATGTTCCCTTCTTATACCATGTTTTGGCCTCCACTAAAATCAATGAAAGGGGGCTTGCTGCGGATGGTACGCTTCGACAAATGGAGGCAACTGCTCCGCTTGTACTGCTGAGCAGGATCGAGCAGTTTCCAGACAAGCCTGGGTATGAGCAGCAATTGAACTATTGTTTCCAATGGATCAAACGAATGGGCCTTAATCGGTCTAGGGGGTTAGGCCGTTGTAAATTTTCCATTATTCAACCCAGCCAAGCATGAAGCGATATCAATATACCTGCAGGTTACTTTCAGATGTAATCATTTCTTCTGTAACGGCAACTGAGGGCTTTAATCCTTCACTTGATTATATTCCCGGTGCGAAATTCTTGGGCATAGTTGCCGGCAAACTATACGATGAGCAGGCGGCCGAAACACTGGATCTGTTTCACAACGGCAAGGTTCGATTTGGGGATGCTTATCCGCAGATATCAGAACAAGCGGGCCTTCCCGTTCCCTTTAGCTGGTTTTTTGAAAAAGGGAGAGGCTTGACTCAGCCACCGGTTTATCTACACCACAAACTGGGAGATGAAGATTTCAATCGATTGACAAAGGAGAGTAAACAGCTCAAACAAGCCCGAAAAGGGTATTTCAGCCTAGATGGTCAATTGGTAACAATTGACCAAGATTTTGCAATAAGATCTGCCTATAATCGTGAGGAAAGGCGGTCCAAGGATGGTCAGATGTTTGGCTATTTCTCTTTGCCGAAAGACACCATGTGGACCTTTATTGTGGAAGATGATACCGAGCAATATGCAGATGAAATCAAAACAGCTCTGGTTGGCAAGAAACGTATCGGGCGTTCCCGGTCAGCAGAATACGGGCTAGTAGAGATTAATTTTGACAAGGTTTTTCCTATTGAGACAGAGGTTATTTCCCCTTCGAGGTTGACCCTAATTTATGCGCTGAGCAACCTATGTTTTTATGACTCTTTTGGCCGATCGACTTTAACGCCTACATCCGCACAATTGGGCGTTCCTGAAGGAAAGATTGTATGGAAAAAATCACAAATCAGATCCCGACTCTATCAAACTTGGAACCGCCATCGCCATAATCGTGACAGTGATCGGATGATTATCGAGAAAGGATCGGTCATCGCCATCCAACACGATCAACCTATTGATACTGGAACCTTTGTTGGTGGAATCGGGAGTCATAAGGCGGAAGGATTTGGACAGGTGCTCATCAATCCGGATTTTTTGTTATCCAAGGGTGTTGAGTTGGACCTCATACTTACTAAGCCTAGCAAGCATGATGAAGGCGATATTGCACTAGCAGGGACTCCTTCTGCCCAGGATAATTTGGTGTTAAAATATCTCAAACAGCAGAAAGAACGAAAATCAAATACCTTTGACCTAGATAACCGGATAAATGAGTTTGTCCGGGAGAAGAGTTCAATTTTTCAGGAAATAAGCCCTAGCCAGTGGGGAACCATTCGTGCCTATGCCAAGCACGCTAAGAATTGGGAAGTACTCGAAAAACTTTTATTCAATAAAGATTTTGGGGCTCTACACCGCGGCCAGTCCGAGTCCGACTGGCGTTATAAAGACCGTCGGGGCATCCTTCAAAAATACTTGACGCAAATCCCAGAGGTTGATCGCGTGGCATTTGCCATCAAGCTTGCTGCCGAAATGGCTAAACGTAAACGAGCAAAAGAAACAGTATGAATATGACTCACAAATATCTCGCTCACTTCATCATAGAAGCTGATACCCCTTTCGCCATAGGCTCAGGTGAAAAAGGCTTCACTGTAGACCGACTAATCGTTCGCGATGCAATGGGACTTCCTTATATTCCTGGTAGTAGTCTGGCAGGGGTACTCAGGCATGAATTGGACCCGATGGATAATTCGGAAGAGGTGAAAAAGTTATTTGGTTTTCAGTCTAAAGATGACGGGCAAGGCAGCCGGATCAATTTTAGCAGCGCACACCTGATTGGAGTCGATGGAAAGACTGTAATAGAAGGGATTCAAAACATTGACCTTAGTTCCGGCTATTACGGCTACTTTCAAAAGTTACCGGAGCGGGATCACGTGCGGATCAATGACAAAGGGGCTGTAGACGGCCACGGGAAATTTGATGAAGAACTGGTCCATAAAGGCACTCGCTTTGTTTTTAACATCGAGTTAAGTGGCGATGCCACAGACCAGCAAGCCTGGCAAAATGTTTTGAGTATTATTCAACACCCGCTGTTTCGGCTGGGAGCAGGCACTCGAAAAGGCTTTGGGAAGCTTAAAGTGATTTCCTGCAAAACGAAAGTGTTCAACCTGGAAAATAATAATGATCTGCTCGCCTACCTTGCTCACTCAAATTCGCTGAATGAAGACTTAACAGGTTGGCAGGAAATCCGGCCCGAAGTTTCCCTTACAAATGATTGGGTTCACTACAAACTGAACCTGACACCCGAAAATTTCTTCTTATTTGGCGCTGGGTACGGTGACGAGGACGTGGACAATAAGCCCAAAACTGAACGGTATTTCGATTGGAGTAGCGGTAAGCCTGTTCTGGCTTCAAAAGATTGGCTACTTATACCGGCTACCTCTGTCAAGGGTGCTTTATCCCACAAGGTCGCTTATCATTACAATAAGCTTACGAATACATTTATCGGAGGAACACAGCAAGTTCCGGCTTCACCGCCTTCTCCGGATTTCGCAGAAATTATAGCTTCTTTTACCTTACCTGTAGAATTGGATACACTGGATCTCAGCTCCGATTCACCTGAGTGGGCACAGCTCCAAGAGAAAATTGAATCCTGGACACTGGAAGAGGCCTTGGCGAAATCAGACCGTTGGCAACGGTATGAGAATGAATTGGAGCAGTTCCAAGTCAACTACAAATCGACTGAAAAACCAGTAGGCGAGAATAATCCTGCTGTAAAGGCTCTTTTTGGCTATGCTCTCGAGAGCAATGAAAGCGGTGCACGAGGTAATATCATCCTTTCCGACCTCTATCTCGAGCCAAAAGAAGAAGCTGAAAAAGTATTCAGTCATGTGTCCATTGACCGATTTACAGGCGGAGCACGTGAAGGAATGTTGTTCCAACAAAAAGCCACTTCTTCTGATCCTTTTTCGTTGGATGTTTATGTAAAAAGGGAAGCTATATCAGACGAAAATGTCAAAAAAGCTTTTGAAAAAGCTTTGCAAGACCTGTGCACCGGGAATTTACAATTAGGTGGTGGGTCAACCAAAGGACATGGCGTATTCAAAGGCTCACTTGAAAAAACAAATATTTAACTATGAATTCCGCATATCAATCTATTCGAATTAGCGAAATTCCAAAAGATATCCTGTTCGAAGGATATTACTGGTATTCAAATGATAAATCTCCAAAGCTCATCCCTACTCCGGAGCCGATCCAACAGAGCTGGTTTACAGAATTGCCGTTTGTGATAGAAGCAAATTTCTACTCCCAAGCGCAGCAAATCAGCATCCAAATAAGACATTGGGACGGCGTTTATCACGTGGGCAAAATTGACCTATCTCAACTAGATAAAATCATTCACGACAAGGTGCTTTACATCGGCCATGACCTTGCCGGGCACAACATTGAAATGATCGAAGCTTGGGAAGCATACCCCTATGAATTACTCGAAGGCATGGAAACCCTTGTTCCCACCTGGGCGGCTTTCGCTGGATTCAGCAACAATAAATAAATGATAGTAATATGACAACGATAAAAGCACCCTACAACTTTGTCCCCCTTAACAAACATGTCGTATCCCCACATTGGATTGAGCAGATTAATCATGATCTTCCCTTTGAAGATGGTCTGTCCGGCGCAATTGATGTTACGCTCAAAGCCGAGACCCCCATCTTTGTACGGGACGGGATCGGACAAAAGAAGGCGAAAGAGAACTACAAAAATGATGTTCAGCAAAAAACGCATCTGTTCAGCCAATATGGTGGAAGATATTTCATTCCTGGCAGTTCTGTCAAAGGCATGGTTCGGAATGTGTTGGAGATATTAAGTTTCGGAAGTATGGAGGGGAAGGTGAATGATCACCGTTATGCAGTGCGGGATTTCCATAACGACAAAATTTATCCAAAATCAAAAATATCGAACTCGGTTAAGTGCGGTTGGCTAGAAAAAGTAAGAGGGGAATATTTACTAACCGGTTGTGGAAGACCAAGAAGGATTTCCCACGAAGCATTGTCAGAATATTTCCAAATTGATATTTCCGATTTTTTTCAAAAAAAATCAAACCTTGGGAATAAGTCCGCAAAGTTGAAGTATGAAAAATACTCTTCGGTAGCCGGTAAATATAAGTTCGAATCATGGGACGATAAGAATGGCCGCCCCATGTGCAAAGTCAATCCTGCTGGCTCCCTTTCTGGAACCATCGTTTTCACTGGACAGCCTTCAGAACGTGTACCAGATCAAGGAAAAGGTAAGCATCTGGAATTTGTCTTTCCCGATGGAGGTGCAAAAGGTAAACCTGTTTCAGATCATGTAATCAAAAATTTCTTCTTTGCTTATTATGATCATGATAAAAACAAACAGTCTCCAGACTGGAAATACTGGAAGCCCAAATTGGATGCTGGCGAAAAAATTCCGGTGTTCTTCAGGGAAGAAAATGGAGAAGTAAAGGATATGGGACTTTCTATGCTTTATAAGATTGCATACGAAAACTCCGTTATTGACTCCATCTCTTACTATCAGGGCAATACGAAGCCCGACCTATCCGAAGCCATCTTCGGCTATGTAAATAACAACAATGCCCTAAAAGGCCGCGTCCACATCGGACATGCCTTTGCTACTAATGCAGAGGTGGATACAGAAAAGAGAGAGGTGCTTTCCGGGCCGAAGGCTTCCTATTATCCTACCTACATGCGCCATAATGTAACCGCTGTGGGTACAATTAGCAAGAGGTACAACACTTTCATGGACAATGGAGCCGAAATTGCGGGCTGGAAACGCTATCCTGTACATGCCAACGGAGTAGAACCCAATCCCCCTCGGGAAGGAACAAACAACGAAAAGATCCTTACCAAATTCACTCCGCTGAAAGCCGGTGCACAGTTCAACTTCTCTATCCGCTACCACAATTTACGGCCGGTGGAGCTAGGGGGCTTGCTAAGCGCACTGACTTTCCATGGTACAGAGAATACTTTCCACAGCATTGGTATGGCCAAGCCTTTAGGATATGGGAAAGTAAGCCTTTCTATCTCAAATGCCGATCAACTGGATATTCCTAAGTACCTCTGTGCGTTTGAGGCATATATGAATGCACGATTGGAAATGGAGGAACCTAAATGGCATACCCTCGATCAGGTTACCGAATTGGTGACCATGGCGCAAGAATACACAGGTGCTGACTTAAGTTACATGAACTTGAAAGAACATGTGCAAGCAAAACGGGACAAAGAAGGGTTAGCTCAATACTCAAAACTTGTATCAAAAAAAGCAGAAGTAGCCTCCTACTGTGATGCAAATGCCATATCCGCAATGAAAGCCGCCATCGATGAAGAGTCAGAAAGCTACTTGCACACGGACAATATAGATGAAGTGATCCAGATGAGCCGTATTGCTGCTAAACAAGACATAGAATTGCGATGGTCCGCAATGAAAGCTCAGCTCTTGGAGCAGCTAAAAACAAAACAAGCCGCAATTGCCCAAGCTGAAAGAGAAGCCAGAGAAGCACAAGAAAAGAAGGAACGAGCCAAAAGAAAAGAGGAAGAACGTCAGAAGGCTCAATCAGAGGGCCCAGGTTTAGACCAGATTGATATTTCCAATTGGAGATCCGCAAAGAAAAACCTTATTAACGCTGTGGAAGCCTATGGCAGAAGCTATTATAAGCAAAATAACATAAAAAAGGTAATTGAGCAAGAACCAGCAGGGTATCTCCCCTCCCAATACCATGACCAGTTGCTAAAGATTTTGCATGAAATCTATCAAGCGCTTCCCAAGAAAGAACAAGATAAATGGAATGCCCCTTATCCAAAAAATGCCATGTTAAAGAAAATGGCAGAATGGATAGGAGAAGAGAACGCAAAGAAAATAAATTTCAAATAATTCATCATGAGTAAAGTATTGGTGAGTTTGGTAAGCGATCAAACCATTCCTAACATTGAGTTTATTCGTGCAATGGGTAGTCAAATAGACAACTATCTGTTCATCTCTACAAAGAGTATGGAAAAAATAGGTAACAGGCAGTGGATTTTGGATACTGTCTCGTTAGATGAAGATAAGTTAATTGACCCTGTAATTGTCAATCCGTTTTCGTTTGAGGATATTGAGGTAAAATTAATTCAGTCAATAAATGATGAGGATACTTATATTGTAAATCTTACAGGGGGGACGAAGGTAATGTCTTTAGCAGTTTACGAATTTTTTAAGACTGTTAATTCTCAAATGTATTACTTGTCAGGGAAAGGTGAAATGATAAAAGTGCACCCTGGTAGAAAAAAGGTGCCATCAAAAATCAAAGCCAAAATATCTTTATCGGATTATTTGTCAGCCTATGGATTTACGATCCAAAGCCAAAGTTCTCCTTTATACTCAAAAAAATCCGCTGAGAATCTACTAACCTACTTTCTTAATCACTTCGATCAAGATAAGGATATACCGGTTTTGGAAGAATTGAGAAAGCACCGCAACAAGGGCATGAAGAACGTTAAAGATAATGAACCGCTAATTTTATTTTTGGACAGAGTTGGATTTCACACCGAAAAAGAAAACAAGTTAAGTAAATATGAGTGCCGGTATTTAAGTGGGGATTGGTTAGAGGAGTACCTCTTTTACTTCTTAAAAGATAGATTCGATATTTCAGAATCTGCAATAGGATTAAGCTTAATTGTAGAGAAAGGAGATGCTACTAATGAGTTCGACGTTTTACTGATGAAGAACAATAGGATTTATCTGTTTGAATGTAAGACTTCAATTTACTTGGATAGTGAGGAGTCGCAAACTTTCATTGGAGAAACAATCTACAAATCTGACTCCCTACGAAATAAACTTGGACTTTTCGCCCAAACGACGGTTGTCACCCTATCTGACTTAGGAGAACCTAAGTTAGAGCCGCATCTAAAGAGAGCCGATGCCAGCAGAGTCAAATTGATTGGCAGATCTGCTTTTTTAAACGGAACCTTTTTTGATGAATTAAAAAGCATTTAATTTTATTTGCGTGCCTATGCAAAAAACACTTAAAGAATAGCAATCTTCTTCACCTCTTATAATCTGCTGATAATCGGATATTGAGCAGTTAGAATTAATTTTCCAACTTTTAAAAACCAACAGCTCTCATGCTCCTCAACCTCTCCAACCACCCCTCCACTTCCTGGCCCGCCGCCCAGTGCCGCGCTGCCCTCGACCAGTACGGCGAGATCCGGGATCTGTCCTTCCCGCAGATTCCGCCGGCAGCCGATACCGATGGCGTGCGGCAGATTGTGGAAGAATACGAGGGGCGCATCCGCAAACTGGCGGCGGAAGCGCCCGGACTGACCGTCCACCTCATGGGCGAGCTGACCTTCACTCATCTGCTGGGCAATCGCCTGCAGGAGGCCGGCATATCATGTGTAGCGAGCACTTCAGAGCGGATCGTAATAAAAGAAGCCGGTGGCAAAAAAGTATCGCAGTTCAATTTTATTCGATTCAGAAATTATGCTGAAAAGTGAAGCACATGGAAGAACGGATTGACAACCTGCGCCGAATAATTCAAAAACTGCAATGCTTGGCCGCCGTCCAGGAGGCCATTTTGCATAATCGCGTGAATGAAATCGTGGCGAGGTGTTCGGTGGATATCTACGAAATCGATCATCTGATGAATGATTTGTGATAAACACCCACTACGATGACCCGCTACCTCCACCAGCTTCTCGATGAGCTTCGCGCTGCGCGG
>CAZFBU010000152.1:6931-10208 GCA_964517175.1 uncultured Saprospiraceae bacterium | reverse complement strand
AAAAAGAGCAAAATTTATCATTGAGATTTCAGGTGCCCGCGTGAGGGATAGTAGTCCCGACGCATCGGGACGGATAGCCCGACCCCGACCGCATCAGCCGTGGGCGCGAGGCGCAGCGAGCGCTTTACGGATGTGCGAGGCGGGGGCACGCCCAAAAGAAGATTGGAGGGAATTTGTAAAAAGAACGAGAATGGACTTAGCGATTTTAGACTGGGTGATTATTATCGCTTTTTTTGTCGTCTCACTGGCGATAGGCTTGATGGTAGCGCGAAAGGCGGGTAAAAATTCCACAGAATTTTTCTTGTCGGGGCGAAATATGCCCTGGTGGCTGCTGGGCGTGTCGATGGTAGCGACGACTTTTTCGGCGGATACCCCAAATCTGGTTACGGATATCGTACGCAAAAATGGCGTAGCCGGCAATTGGGCGTGGTGGGCATTCTTGCTCACGGGTATGCTGACGGTTTTTGTTTACGCAAAATTGTGGCGACGCAGCGGGGTATTGACGGATATTGAATTTTACGAAATTCGCTACAGCGGAAAAATTGCGGCTTTTCTGCGGGGCTTTCGGGCACTTTATCTGGGCGTTTTTTTTAACGTCGTTATCATGGCAACGGTTTGTCTCGCTGGTATAAAAATTGGTGGCGTTATGCTGGGATTGACGCCAGTGCAAACGGTGGTAATTGCGGGTGTTATCACTGTGATCTACTCGGCGATTGGCGGCTTACGCGGGGTGATTTTAACGGATTTTGTGCAATTTGCCATGGCAATGGCGGGCTCTATTGCCGGTGCGATCGTTATCGTCAATTTGCCGGAAGTCGGTGGTTTGGAAAAACTACTAGCGCACGAAAATCTTTCAGGTAAACTACAGATACTTCCGGATTTCAATGACAGCAGTTTACTTATTCCTTTATTTATCATTCCACTTGCTGTGCAATGGTGGAGTGTTTGGTATCCGGGCGCGGAACCTGGTGGAGGCGGCTACATCGCACAGCGCATGCTGGCTGCAAAGGATGAAACCCACGCAACGGGCGCAACTTTGCTCTTTAATGTGGCGCATTATGCGCTTCGTCCCTGGCCATGGATTTTTGTGGCGTTGGCTTCTTTAGTCGTTTTTCCGGATTTTGCGTCCTTACAGGCGGCATTTCCAAATGTTAAAGCTTCGGTGATCAATGATGATCTGGCGTATCCGGCGATGTTAACGTTTTTGCCGACGGGCTTGCTGGGATTGGTTGTCGCGTCGCTCATCGCGGCGTTTATGTCCACCATTTCCACACATTTGAACTGGGGTTCTTCCTATGTGGTGAATGACTGGTACAAAAGATTTATCAAGCCGGAAGCGAACGAAAAAGAGTTGGTTAATGTCGGACGTATCTCTACGGTAATTTTGATGGTATTGGCAGCTTTGTTAGCGCTAATGCTAAGTAATGCGCTTCAGGCATTTAATATTTTATTACAAATTGGTGCGGGTACTGGTTTGATCTTCATCCTCCGCTGGTTTTGGTGGCGGATCAATGCGTACAGCGAACTGGCGGGTATGATTATTTCCTTTGCCGTGGCATTGTACTTTGAATTTTTGCACACCAAACTGGGCTTTGCGCCAATGGCGGATCATCAAAAACTGCTCACTGGCGTGTGCGTGACGACGGCGGGCTGGCTGATTGTTACTTTTTTAACAAGACCAACCGCCCACGAAAAACTGGTCGATTTTTACAAACTGGTAAAACCAGCAAGTATCGGCTGGAAGCCAATGCTGGAAAGGGCTACAGCCAATGGCGAAATTCAGGCTTCGGAAATTAAAACCGGGAAATTGCCGCTGGAAATTGCTTGTATGCTGATTGGTTGCCTCACCGTTTACGCGGCGCTCTTTGGCACGGGCTTTTGGATTTATGGCAACACATCGGCAGCATTGATCGCGACAGTGGTGGCGGCTATTGGCGCGTGGTTTTTGTTCCGGGTCTGGCATCAGATCAAAGGAGGGGAGTAGAATTACATCATTTTTATGTGTTGGTATCGAACTTTTGTTGTAACGTATCGTTAAATTTGCGAAATAAAAAACAGATTGACATGGCGATAATGATAACAGACGAATGTATCAATTGCGGTGCGTGTGAGCCGGAGTGCCCGAATAATGCCATTTACGAAGGCGGCATTCAGTGGGCAATTTCAGATGGTACAGGCGTTTCCGGAACATATAAACTGGAAGATGGCTCGGAAGTAGATGCAGAGACTCAGCAGGCTCCGATTTCCGAAGATTTGTACTACATCGTGCCGGATAAATGCACCGAGTGCGTTGGTTTTCACGAAGAGCCACAGTGCGCTGCGGTTTGCCCGGTGGATTGCTGCGTGCCCGATCCGGAACACGTGGAAAACGAAGAGAAATTACTGGAAAGAAAAGAGCGCTTGCACCTCTGATACAAAGAAAAAATTCGAATCATGTGACCAAAACGGCTTATCGGTTTCTCCGGTGAGCCGTTTTTCATTATTTTGCATCAGAAAAAGAAAAGAAACGTATGGACATACCGAAAATGTTTGATTTGACGAGCAAAGTAGCGATTGTGACGGGCGCTAGTAAAGGCATTGGTGAGGCGATGGCGCTTGCGCTGGGAAAAGCAGGTGCAAAAGTCGTCCTTTCGAGTAGAAAGCAGGACGCTTTGGACGAACGGGCGGTGGCTTTTCGCGAGGCAGGTATCGAGGTTTTGCCGCTTGCCGCGAATACCGGTAAGGCGGAAGATTTGCAAAAGCTGGTCGATCAGACGCTGGAAATCTTCGGTAGGATCGACATTTTGGTGAATAACGCAGCGACGAATCCGGTGTTCGGCGGCGTGGAAGATGTAGAAGAGTGGGCGTATGATAAGATCATGGAAGTCAACGTGAAAGGTCCGTTTATGCTGAGCAGAATGGTGCTGCCAACTATGCAAAAGCAGGAAAGTGGCGTCATCATCAATATCAGCAGTATCGGTGGCTTGTCGCCCGAGCCGAATTTGGGCATTTACAGTGTAAGCAAAGCCGCCCTGATCTCCCTCACGAAAGTGATGGCGAAGGAATGGGGCAAGCATGGCATTCGGGTAAATGCGATTTGTCCGGGCTTCATCAAGACGAAGTTCAGCGAAGCGCTCTGGAGCAACGAGCAGGTTCTGAAATTTATTCTGGCGCAGCAATCCATCAGACGATTGGGTACGGTGGAGGAGATTGCAGCGCTGGGCTTGTACCTGGCTTCCGATGCATCGAGCTTCAGCACCGGCGCGGTGTTTACGGCGGATGGGGGTTATACGATTTA
>CAZFBU010000152.1:0-6831 GCA_964517175.1 uncultured Saprospiraceae bacterium | reverse complement strand
ATTTTCCTAACCAAACTATAAACTTAGAAAAGATGCCAACAGATTTAGACATTGCGAAATCCGTCACGCTCAAGCCGATCCGCGAAATTGCAGCGAAGCTGGGCGTGGCCGAAGATCAACTCGAACCTTACGGACATTACAAAGCGAAACTCCCGCTCTCGCTCATCGACCACGACAAGATCAAAAAATGCAAGCTGATCCTCGTTTCTGCCATCTCGCCGACGCCGGCGGGTGAGGGCAAGACGACGACGTCCATTGGCCTGTCGGAAGGGATGAACCGCATTGGCAAAAAAACGACCGCCGTGCTGCGGGAACCATCACTGGGTCCGGTTTTTGGTATCAAAGGCGGCGCCACGGGCGGCGGGTACTCGCAGGTGCTGCCGATGGAAGATATCAATTTGCATTTTACGGGTGATTTCTCGGCGGTCGAAAAGGCGCATAATCTGCTCGCAGCCTTGATTGACAATAACTTACAAAACCGGAAAGGCTCACTCGGGCTCGACCCGCGCACCATCATGTGGAAGCGCGTGATGGACATGAACGATCGGGCGCTGCGCAATGTGGTGGTTGGTTTGGGGGGCTTGTCCGGGGGCGTACCGCGCGAAACTGGCTTCGACATTACGGCCGCTTCCGAGATCATGGCGATTCTTTGTCTGTCGGAAGATATGGCGGATTTGAAGCGTCGCCTGGGCAATATTTTCGTCGGTTTTACCTGGAACCGAGAGCCCGTTTTTGCGCGTGACCTGAATGCGCCCGGCGCCATGACCGCCTTATTGAAAGATGCCATCCGACCGAATTTGGTGCAAACCATCGAGGGCAATCCGGCGATCATTCACGGCGGACCGTTCGCGAATATCGCACAAGGCACCAATACCATTATCGCGACCCGCATGGGCATGTCACTGTCGGATTACGTGGTGACTGAAGCGGGCTTTGGTTTTGATCTGGGTGCGGAGAAGTTCTTGAATATTAAATGCCGGACGGCCGGGCTTTCGCCGAATGCGATTGTGCTGGTAGCAACGATTCGCGCTTTGAAATACCACGGTGGCGTTTCCCTGAAAGAATTGCAGGAGCCCAATGCGGATGCCGTTGCCAAAGGGTTTGTGAATCTGGAAAAACATCTGGAAAACAGCGAGTTGTACAATATTCCGATAGTTGTTGCGATCAATCGCTTTACGCAGGATAGCGACGATGAAATTCAGGTGCTGCGCGAAAAATGCCAGTCCATGGGCGTGGACGTTGTGATGTGCGAAGGCTGGGCAAAAGGTGGCGCTGGCACCGAGGAATTGGCACAAAAAGTAGTAGCGCTCGCCGATGGCAATGACACGCCGTTTACGCCATTGTACGAATGGGACTGGAGCGTGGAGGACAAAATCAAGGCCATCGCCACCAAAACTTACGGCGCAGCCGATGTAGAGTTCACCTCGAAAGCAAAGCTGAACCTGAAACGCATTGAGAAACTGGGCTTGGATAAGCTGCCGGTTTGCATTGCCAAAACGCAGAAATCTTTTTCTGATAATCCCGATCTGATCGGTCGTCCGAGCGGCTTCACGTTAACCGTTCGAGAGATCGAAATCGCGGCGGGGGCAGGTTTTATCGTGCCGGTCACTGGCGATATGATGCGCATGCCGGGCTTGCCGGGCACGCCGGCAGCGGAAGGCATTGACGTGGACAATGACGGGAATATTTCGGGCTTATTTTGAAAAAATTAGAAATAGCACCTGCTGCATCAGTTTGACGCCTTCGAAGGAGGCGTTATCTGATGCAATAGTTTTATTTAAAAACAATTCCTGCGCTGATAATAAACGCCTGATCCCGCGTGATCTTGTCATTAAAGGGTTCACCATTAAATTCTACCGGGGTGCGGTTGGAAAGCGGAACGCGCGCTTTTTTGCGGAAGAATTGATTGCGTTCCCGCAGGTAGAGGTGCTCTTCCCGGTCGAATGGCAGCATATATGCGCCCCGAATGAAAATATCCATATCCGGATTCAGCTCTACTGCGAGCTCCAGCGAAAGTTTCAGGTTGTGCGTCTGGCTGCCATAGTATATGTTTATCTTATCGGAATTGAATTTCTTGCCGCCAGCTTTAAAATCGCCAAAATCATTGCCCGCTGCGCCGAGCAATCGCGCGTAGCGCAATCTGCTTTCCTGGGCGATCATGCGCAGAAATACCGGACGCTTTTTCGAAATATTGTAAGATGCTCCAAAGCCGAGCCCGCGTTCGCGATAGAAGCTGTCCCACAGATCGCGGGAAATGCTCCAGGTGAAGAAGTAGTTTTTCCGGAAGTAAATGCGCAGATCAGCGTGGTAAATAGGCTCCAGTTCTCTGGCTTTCAATTCATCGCTGAGTGATAAAATGGTTTCTCCTTCGCTACTTTCCAGGTATCGGAGGCTCATGTTGCCACCCTGGGTGGAGAGCAGGTGTGTACCCAGCCCAAATGCGCTTTCCACGTGCCAGCGATTGCGCTGCCGTTCTTTCTGGTCTTCCCGTTCGAGGTCGCGCAATTGTTCGCGGATGCGGATCATATCGCCGATGCTCAGATCGGAAATGTCAATGTCTTCATTCAAGCCGATTTCATCCAGCCGGTCGGATTTTACCAGCTTGATAGAATCCTGCAGGCGCTCCATTTTTGCCATGAATGCCGAATCAAAAACTTCGGAAGCTTTCTGGTCATTTTGAATTTGCAATACGCTTTCTTCCAGTCCCTGGCTCAGCGGCGTGGTGTTATAATCTCGCCAGAAATCCGGATCATATTCGCCGGTAGAGCGCAGGAATGCATCATTCCGATCAAGGCGTTCGAGATAGGGGAGTGATCCGGAGCGTTCGGGATTGATCTGGGTCATCATTACTTCGTTGCTGTACGTGCCCCCGTCGCGGTACAGCCCTTCGCGCAGGGCATCGCTGAAATACCATTTTTTGCCATTTTTTCGATAATTTACGACGTATGTATTTGCTTTCCAATTTCCTGAGTATAAAGGATAATCATCATATTTTCGTAAGCCTTCAGGGCGTATTTCAAACTCCGCCCGCAAAAACGCATACGAAAGCGTGTCCACATACACCCGTCCTTTCATGCGACCTTTTCCATTTTCTGCCCGGTCAAAGCCGATGACATACACCGGACGATCCTGGTAGGTCGTGATTTTTTCAATGAAATAAGCATAATCCGGAAAGTACTTTTCATCGATGAAATCCTCGCGGTATTTCACAAAATCAAAGCGATGGGCTGCGAGGTGACCGGAAGTGAAATTTGCCGAAGAAACTTTATCCGGTTGCAAAATGACCTGCCGCCCCTGCACCAGGCTCACCTGCCCTTCGTTATCGTTGCGGTAGCTGGTTTTGTAAACATTCAGCACACCCTCCGCCATGTAGATATGCTCTTTGTCCGCGTCCGTACGGGATTCCCGGTAGAAGGCGAGATTGGTAATCGGGTGTGTGGAATAATTCCCCGGGATATTCTTCACCGCTTTGCGAATGATATTTTCGATGCCGTCTTCGCTCATGACGATAATTTCGTTTAGGTCGGTTGCGGCGGCTTTCATGCGAATGGTGATCGGACTGCTCACGGTCTGAATTGCACGGCGATAATCCGCATATCCGACGTAAGAAACGATAAGCATAGCCTGATTGTAATAGTTTGGCACTTTCAGCACAAAAGCACCGTCCATACCGGTAGTTGTGCCAATGCCGCGCTCGGAAATACCGACGTGAGCGTAGCGCAGTGGCTCGCCATTGTCGGCATCCACAATTTTACCGGATACAACAAAAAAGTCCTGGCTCATCAGCGCATTTGCGCAAAGCATGAAGATTGCAATAACAATTGGGCGCATATTTGTAGATTTGAGGTCTGTTTGGAATTAGTTTTTTATTTTAGATGACGAATGTACAGCAAAAATGTTACAGACACTACACAAAAACAAGATGCACAAATGGCGCAACTTCCCCTACGGCGCGTTTATCTTGTTCATTTTTTCCGAAACGATCCGTTTTATCGTGCGGAGGACATCCAAATGCGCCTAAGTCTCGTATTTTGGAGTACATACGCTAAACAGCATTTTCATGAAGACTTATTCTCTATTCGTTACTACCGCCTTCCTTTTCCAATTGCTGGTATGGTTGCCGCTTGCCAGCATAGCCCAGGAAGTGGCTGCCGATAGCGCCTGGATACGAAAGAGCAGTCTGGTCGTATTGCCCATTGCATTTTATACGCCGGAAACGCGCCTGGGACTGGGGGCTGCGGGAGTGTATGCTTTTCGCTTTCGTGGCGAACCCGATACGATACGTCCATCACAAATACAAACGGGCTTCGCTTATACTTTTGAAAACCAGTTGCTGTTGTATTTTCCGTTTCAGATTTTTTACGACCGGAGTAAGTACAACATTTACGGCGAACTGGGTTATTACCGATATTTCTACCGATTTTTTGGGATTGGTAATGAAACTGCCATTGCGGATGAAGAAATTTACAGCGCCAATTTTCCGCGTGTTCGGTTGAGTGCATTGCGACTGGTGCGCCCCAATCTGTATCTTGGGCTTCGCTACTGGTTTGATGATTACAACATCACGGATGTTGCAGCGGATGGCAAACTCGCGCAGGGGGAGGTCGTCGGCACCCGGGGTGGCATCGTTTCGGCTTTGGGCGTTGTAGCCAATTACGATTCCCGGGATAATGTTTTTTTCCCGAAGAAAGGTATGCTGATGGAGGCTGCCTGGCTGGTGAACAGTCGCACCTTTGGCAGTGATTTCAACTTCCGGCGCTTCTCCGTTGATGCCAGTTTTTACAAAACTTTCCCCTGGCAGCATACCCTTGCGCTGAATGGGTTTGTTGATTTTGCTTTCGGAGAAACGCCTTTTTTCCAGTTGCCACTCATCGGCGGAACCAAAAAACTGCGCGGCTACTGGGAAGGACGCTTTCGCGATCAGAAGCTCTGGGTGGCACAGGCGGAGTATCGCTTACCACTTTTCTGGCGTCTGGGGATGGTCGCTTTCGGCGGCGTGGGCAGCGTAGCGCCTGATTTTTCGGGTTTTTCCGGGCAACGGGTGCACTACAGCGTCGGTACCGGGCTAAGGGTGCTGCTCAGCAAAACCGAGCGGATTAATGTGCGCATTGATGTCGGTATTGACGAAGCCGGAAACTGGCTGCCATATATCACGGTGGGGGAGGCATTTTGAACTGGATAAAATGGTTCGGCGTTCTATATGCAGGAGCAATTATTAACAGAAAATTTCATTAATGGCAATAATTGGTAATGTAATCAAAGCAGGTATTGCGATCCGCGAAGAATTCAAATCCATCTCGGAAAACCCACTTGAAACACAACGGAAACAACTCAAAAGTCTGCTCGAACGAGCAAAATCAACGGCTTTCGGCATTTATTATGGCTTTTCCGGCATTTTAAAATCGAAAGATATCGTTGCGGAGTTTCGCAGGAAAGTACCCATTCATACCTACGAAAAAATCTATGAACGCTGGTGGCAACAACAGCAGGACGAACCCGATATTACCTGGCCCGGCAAGCCCGACTACTTTGCGCTGAGCGCCAGCACGACGGGCAAGGAAAGTAAGCGCATACCGGTGACGCACGACATGCTGGAGTCCATCCGGTCGGTTGGAATGGAACAATTCACCAGTTTGACGCATTTCGATCTTCCGGCTGATTTCTTTGAACGCGATGTGCTCTTTTTGGGGAGTTCTACCGAACTAACCGAACACAAGGGCCACCTCGAGGGGGAGATTAGCGGCATCAGTACCAATAATTTGCCCGACTGGTTCAAAGGTTTTTACAAACCAGGGTTGGAAATCGGAGCTATTCCGGACTGGGATGAACGCATTGAAGAAATTGCCAGGAAAGCGCCCGAGTGGGATGTAGGCGGCATGAGCGGCATTCCTTCCTGGATTCAAATTATGCTACGTCGGATCATCGCTTACCATGATGTGAAAACGATTCATGATATTTGGCCGAATCTGCAGGTTTACACTTCCGGTGGGGTTGCGTTTGAGCCTTACCGCGAGAGCTTCGAAGAATTGCTCGCGAAACCCATTCATATTCTGGATACTTACCTGGCATCCGAAGGTTTTTTTGCGTTTACGGCGCGACCGGATACCATGCACATGCGGCTGGCGATTCGCAATGATATTTTTTATGAATTTATTCCGTTTGACGAACGCGGCTTTGATGACTTTGGCGGCTTGCTGGACGATCCGGAGATATTTACCATCGATCAGATCGAGGAGGAGCAGGTTTATGCAATGATCGTTTCCACACCGGCGGGCGCGTGGCGTTACATGATAGGCGACACCATCAAATTTGTGGATAGGGAGCGACTGGAAATCGTACTCACCGGTCGTACCCGGTTTTGGTTAAACGTAGCTGGTTCACAATTGTCAGAAGACAAAATGAACGATGCCATTCAGGAACTGAGTGATGCGCTGGCGGTGAAGATCAATGAATTCTCCGTTTCGGCAATGTCGCTGGGCGAAGGCAAATACCGGCATCAGTGGATTGTTGGTTCGGATGATGAATTTTCCGACCCGGAAGCAGCCGAAAAGCTGGATGAGATTCTGAAGGATATCAATAAAGCTTATGGCATGGCCAGGCAGCGTGCATTGAAGGATATCAAGGTGAAACGCATTTCAAAGGATATTTTCTACAGTTGGCTGGAAAAAGATAAACAAAAAGGTGGACAAACCAAAACCCCGAAAGTAATGCCGGAAGAACAAATGGAAGATTTTCTGGCTTTTGTGAATAAAAACTAAATAATCGAATCATTTCCAGGTGCAGATTTCGTCTATTTTTGCCTTTTCATCATCGCCGACCGCGGGCGTCGTG
>CAZFBU010000151.1:0-10318 GCA_964517175.1 uncultured Saprospiraceae bacterium | reverse complement strand
CCGATGCTTTTTCCGTACATCAATCCGCCCAGCCGGTCGTAGAAACTGCTCTGAAAGGAGCGCAGCGGAGAAATTGTACCATTATCGGTGGAAGAAATAAACGCAATCGCGCCTTTTTCCGCTTCAAAAACGAACTGCTCGCTCACACTGCCGGTGCCGCCGGTGAAAAAATTTCCGGTGAAGCAGCCCAGCGAAAATAAAACCGGATACTTGCCTTTGTTTTGATAAGCCGTCACATTATCAACTGCAAAATCGAAACCACCCACACTGGAGTGCCCAAAAAACGTCAGCATGCCAACGCCGCTGTTAATCTTGTCCACCAGCGCATCCGACCGGGATTGTTGCACCGGTTCGGAACTCGTTTTGTAAAGCGAGAAAACATTCGCACCGAGGGCGTTATTTTCGAGCATGGTCTGCATGTTTTCCAGCGCATTCCGGATGGCGTTCTGCTCGGCCGGGCTGCCGCCGCCACCCAGATGAACGACCTCTTTGCGCCAGGCGCGGTCTTTTGCTTCCTGGCTTGGCGGGTTTTCGTATTCCCGGAGTTTATCGAGATAAGTGCGAATGTCGTCGGGCTTGGCGGCGGCAATGCGCCCGATGGGGATAATGGGTACCTGAGACCCCGGAGAAGCAAGCAACAAATTGTCTGAACCCGGGCTGCCAAAGGTCGGTATGTAAAAATTGGGGTGCACATTCCTTCGGACTGCACCATAGACGATACCCTTGCCCAGCAGCAGTACGAAGCGTGGGTTAGCCCAGCGAGCGCGCACAAAATGCCCAAAATTCCGAATGGACAGCGGATGCCGGTTCAAACCATAAGCAAACTGCTCGTACAATTCTTCTATTTCCACCACCAGCGTGCGGTAGCCGCCGCCCGCTTCGGAGGCGCGGTATTGCTCGTATTCCGCTACCCAGTTGTTGCCAGCGCCATCGTCGTAAAGTCGTTTGTTGGAAATGATGATGAACTCGGCATCCGTGTTGGTAAAGTCTCTGAACGTTACCGGTTGCAGTTGATTTACATTAGAAAAACCATTTTGCATATTGACCAGCGCCAGGGTGCGCGGGCGGGAAGATGGCGGTATTTTTACTTTAATCAAACCGCCTTCTACAATGGCTTCCAGGCGTTGCCCGTTAGTGATGTCGTATAAAACCGGGGTGCGGTTTCCGATATTGAAATTGGAAATTTCCAGATATTTAGGCTGGTCGGAAGCTTCAATGTCAAACTGAAAAAAACGCTGGTTGTCGAAATTGAAGATGCGGGCGTATTTCAAGCGAAGAGACCCTACGCCCAACCTGTTGGTGATATTTTGCAACCGAAGTTTTAGCTCGGTAGTTGGCGCGATTGCATAAGCTTTTTGCCACATCTCATATCGGGAGGAGGTGAATTCGTCCAGCAGTGTGTTGTCATTGATCGTGAATTGAATTTGGTTCAGATTAGCGCCATAGCCGGCGATGGAAATCGACAGGCTGTCCACCGATGCGCCCGGGTAGCGGTTGGTCGGCGTGAAAGTGGCTTCAAAAGGCTGATTTATGTTGTTCATGGTAATAGCATAACCTTCACCCCGGGTAAAAGCAGATTCCGACAAATCGCCGCTGGATTCCTGCACAACCGTATTGCTGTAAACCTTCTTCTCCTCCGCCCAGTACCACGCCTCCGGCGCTGGCAAATCCGTCAGGTCATTGGCGACATTCGTATAGCGCAGCCCTTCTGTGCCTGCGGGCGCTATCGTCAAAAAATAAGCCGCCGTATCGGTGATGAGGCTGTATTCGGGGTTGAGCATGTCGGCTTCGCCGTTTTCGTAGAGGAAGCGGTCGAGCTCGCTGCGGTTTTGCTTGCCATAGAATTCGATATAATTTTCACCAATATGAATGGGTACTTCCTGCCCCAGGTGGAAGAGCTGCAGCCTCCGTGCCTGCTCACCCAAAGGGATGCCGACGCTTTCCAAAGTGGACTGACCAACGCGATAAATGCCGTCTTTTGCCACCGGGATTTTATAATACGTCTGGTCATAGTTAATCCATTCGTTGCCGTAGAGCGTACGGCCGCCCACCTGCATTTGCGCTTGCATGAATGACAGAAAGGAAAACAGAGATAGTGCGAGTAAACTTGCTTTTTTCATGAGATATAATAGTTAGCTTCTCAAATCAATATACAAATATCGCAAGAACTGAGTTAGAATACAAGTGGCAAGTTGTGTGTAATTGTCAATAGAGCGGCAATCTTGTTTTTCGTCTAAAGATAATCTCTATCTGCCGAATTCTTTCATTTTTTTAGAATATCTTTCCGAAATCAAATGTTATAGGTAAAAATCATTACAAGATGCTATTTCCAATCGGCGATGAACAAGTGCGTGGCGGACACTTTCCGTTGTTCAGCTACGGCTTTATCGCGCTCAATGTTGCCATTTTTCTCATGCAGGTGAATATGCCGCCGGGGCAACTGAACGCCTTCATTTACGAATATGGTTCCATTCCGGAAGAAACCATTCGGGGACAGGATCTTTTCACGCTGTTTACCAGCATGTTTTTGCACGGTGGCTGGATGCACCTTATCGGCAATATGCTGTTTCTCTGGGTTTTCGCGGATAATATCGAGGCAACCATCGGCAGTTTCCGGTTTTTTATCTTTTATATCCTGGGCGGCTTGGCGGCGCACGCGGCACACATTTATTTCAACTGGGGCAGCCCGGTGCCAACGGTAGGTGCCAGCGGAGCGATCTCTGCGGTGATGGGCGCGTATTTGGTGATGTTTCCGGCTTCCCGCGTCAAAATGCTGTTTTTTGTTTTCACTTTCCGCATACCGGCGTTCCTGTTTCTGGGCTTCTGGATTTGGCAGCAATGGATCAGTGGCACGGCAGCCCTGCAAATTGAAACGGCCCAGAGCGAGGGCGTTGCCTGGTGGGCGCACATTGGTGGTTTTGCTTTTGGATTGCTGGCAGGCATTTATTATCGAATGCGACATAGCAAATCCGACAAGTCCTACGCGCAGGAGGATAACTTTCTTTAATTTCGGGAACGAAACACCTAAAATCGGCGGTTATTTCCGCAATTGAACGCAAAGAATTACTTTTGCAGCGTCATAAATTTTGGATATTAAATCCAAATCAGCAGATAGAAAGCCATGCAACCATTCAACAAACTGAACGACTTACTACAGGAAATTGAGGCGGCAAAGCCTTCCAATCCGGAGGAATTGGAACAATTCCGCATTCGCTTTTTGGGTACGAAAAATGTGATTAAGCCCTTGATGGGTGAGATTCGCAATGTGCCAAATGAGCAGAAAAAAGATTACGGTCAGCTCATCAATAAAGTAAAAACGGCGGCGGAAGAGAAGTTTGAAGCTATAAAACTGGAACTGGAAGCGACTCAGGAAGAAAGCGCTGCGCAAAACCTCGACTTGACCGCTCCCGGCGAACCGCTCGAATTGGGCGCACGCCATCCCGTAGCCATCACCATGAATCGCATTATCAGCATCTTCGAACGCATTGGCTTCGTCGTTGCCGACGGGCCGGAGATCGAAGATGACTGGCATAACTTCACCGCCATGAATACGCCGGAAGACCACCCGGCGCGCGATATGCAGGACACCTTCTACCTGCTCCATTCCACCGAAATGCTCCTGCGCACGCACACATCACCCGTGCAGGCGCGCGTGATGAAAACCCAACAACCGCCGATCCGCATCATTGCGCCGGGGCGCGTGTATCGCAATGAAACAGTCTCGGCGCGTTCGCATTGCCAGTTCCACCAGGTGGAGGGCTTGTATGTGGATGAGGGGGTTTCTTTCGCCGATATGAAGCAGACGCTGCTGTACTTTGCTAAGGAAATGTTCGGTGCACCGAAGATTCGCCTGCGTCCGTCGTTTTTCCCATTCACCGAACCGAGCGCGGAGATGGACGTTTGGATCGGCATGGATAATGAAAAAAATTACCGCCTCTCGAAAGGTACCGGTTGGCTGGAGATCATGGGCTGTGGTATGGTGGACCCGCAGGTACTGGAAAACTGCGGTATCGACAGCAAAAAATATTCCGGTTTCGCTTTTGGCATGGGCATCGAGCGGCAGGCGCTGCGCCTATACGACATCAGCGACATCCGCTACCTGTTCGAGAATGACGTACGCTTCCTGCGGCAGTTTGCTTCGGCGATGTAGAACGATTTGTGCCTGAACAATGAAGAATCACGGCTGATTTCTCGCCGTCCGAATCCCAAGTGTGGCTCGCGTAACCGGCAATTTTGTAAAAGCCGCCGCAAATGACGTTCAGCTTAGAATAAATTATACTACCGCTGCTTCCCCGTATCCCGCACCTTGAGTGTGAGGCTCTGTACGCCGTTCACCGGACTTTCGCGCATAAACTGCTCGACGACAATGGTGTAGTCGCCGGATTGATTGAAATAGGCGCCGGTTTGAATGGGAATAGGCGTGGTGCAGGTTTCGGCATTGCAATTGCCGCGCCACTCGCCGGCGGCATTGGCGAGTTCGAGCGAAACGGGTTTGCTCAGGCGCTGCCCGTCGGGGAAATGGGTATGAATTTTGGTGTATAAATTCTGGAACCGGTAATTGGTTGTGTATTTCACGTCCAGCGTCAGATCGTACAATTTCAACGTATCTTCAATGGTAAAATCAAACCGGACAGAATCCTCATACACCCATTGGTCATTGGGCATCTCGTAGGTTTCATTGATGACGTAGTCAGGTTCGCAGGCGCTTAGCATAATGACTGCCAGAATAGCAAAAATGGGCGTGATTTTTATCATAATGCAAAACCTGAATCATCCCGAATTTTGCTAGGCTGGTTCCGTCCGGACGAAATATGAGATGACTCAGGTTACTTATTTTTTATTTGAAATAATCTCTCATTTTATCGAAAAATCCGCGATCGGATTTGCCGGGATTGGGCTTGAAATTAGGCATACCGCGCAACTTTTCCAGCAGCTTGCGCTCTTCGTCGTTCAATTTCTTCGGCGTCCAGACGTTCACATGAATCAGTTGATCGCCCTTGCCATAAGTTTGCACCGAAGGCAATCCCTTATCTTTTAAACGGAAAATTTTGCCCGATTGTGTGCCCGCCGGCACTTTTATTTTGACTTTGCCATCGATGGTTGGCACTTCCACGCTCGTGCCCAGGGCTGCATCTGCAAAATTGAGGTACAGTTCAAAGACCAGATTCATACCATCGCGCTGCAAAAATTCGTGTTGTTTTTCTTCGACGGTGATGAGCAGGTCGCCCGCCGGACCACCTTTCAACCCGGCATTGCCCTTACCACGCAGCGAAAGCTGCATGCCTTCTTCCACGCCCGCCGGAATTTCGATGTCGATTTGCTCTTCGCCATACACCACGCCGTCGCCCTTGCAATTGGTACAATTCGCCGTCACCGTCTGTCCAGAACCGCCGCAGGTGGGGCAGGTCACGGTAGTTTGCATCTGACCGAGGAAGGTGTTTTTTACCTGACGGACGTAGCCTGCGCCCCGGCAGGTCTGGCAAGTACTGACGGAATTTTTGTCCTTGGCGCCCGTACCTCCGCACACATCGCAGGTAACTTGCTTCTTGACTTTAATTTTTTTGGTGACGCCTTTGGCGATTTCTTCCAGCGTCAACGAGACTTTGATGCGAAGGTTTGTGCCCCGCTGCCCGCGTGCCCTGGTGCGCGTGCGCCCACCGCCTACGTCAAAGAAAGACTCGAAAGGACTACCGCCACCCGTTTCGCCAAAAATATCACTAAATTGCTGAAAAATATCGTCCATCGTCATGCCGCCGCTGCCACTAAAGCCGGACTGCCCATCCACACCCGCATGACCGTAGCGATCATAGCGCCCCCGCTTTTCATCGTCCTTCAGCACTTCGTAAGCTTCTGCCGCTTCCTTAAACTTGTCTTCTGCGGCCTGATCGCCAGGGTTTCTGTCCGGGTGATACTTCAGCGCCTGCTTGCGGTAAGCCTTTTTTATATCCTCTTGGCTGGCGTTTTTTGGCACGCCTAAAACCTCGTAATAATCCCGCTTTGCCATATTTTTTCTTTATCCTTGAAATGCCCCGGGCATTTTTAAAATCCCTAGACCTAATAATGTTAGTTTATTTTCCGACGACCACTTTCGCGTGGCGAATGATCTTGTCGCCAAGCAGGTAGCCCTTTTCTATCGTATCCACGACTTTACCTTTCATATCCTCCGACGGTGCTGGTGTTTCGGTAACTGCTTCGTGTAGTTCCGGATCAAATGGCTGGCCAGTGCTTTCCATCGGTTGCAAGCCCTTACTTTCCAGAACGCGATAAAGTTTTTGGTAAACCAGATTGATGCCATCGCTCAGTTCTTCGTTGTTTTTCGCCCTGTCAAAATCGTCCAAAACTGGCAGAAGGGCTGCCATTATGTCCTGCGAAGCCGTTTTCATCAGGTCGAGCTTTTCCTTGACGGTGCGTTTTTTGTGGTTGTCAAACTCAGCATACAAGCGCATGTACTTGTCTTTCAACTCCTGATGCTCCTGCTGGATCGTTTGCAATTCTTCCTGAATATGCCCGATGGTTGTTTCGTAATGTTCCAAATGGGCTTTATCTACCTCAAAATCTTCCACAGGAGTGGACTCCGCCTGCTCCGTGAAAATATCTTTTTCCTGATGTTTGTTGTCCATTGTATTTTGGTTTTCCAATTGTTCTTTCTTGCTCATTTTCTTACGCATTTTTTTCCACATATAACTTATGGTATCAATTTTTTTGCCAGCTTACATCAAACGACAAGTTGTCAGGCAATTTTGTTTAATTTACAATAAATTCTTTTTCAATAACGCATCCAGTTCATCAATGGTTATAGCTTTCCCAATTAAAACACCGTCCCCGTCCACCAGAAATATAGCCGGAACGACATTGATATGGTAAAGTTGGGCTAATGGCGCATTCATAGGCCCCTTTACGGGAGAAGTATCCAATACATGATACCGAATACGCAATTTATCTTTTCGGATAGCAGTAAGCAGTTTATGTCGATCACTCTCTAGTGCTATACCAATTGCATTCAGGTTATAACCATTTGAAAATTGTGCATTTTGATACTTCTCATAAACCCGCATGAAGTCACTATGTTGGGCACGACAAGTTTCGCAGGTGGTATGCCAAAAGTATAAGATGGTGTAACTGCCAGCAAAGTCAGACAATTTTAGCGGTTCACCACTGACGGTATTTGTTGAAAATGCTGGGGCCGGTTCTCCCAGTTCTATTGATGACCGGGCACAACTTGCTAAAAACAGCATAGTCGAAAAGACGGCAACCTTTAAATAATAGCTATACATGTTGTTTTAATTTTGAATAAAAATAAAGTCAAAATAACATAGACGGGCTTTTTATTTATTAAATTAAACAATGTGGTATTCCAAACCGCTATCTGAAAAAACATGAATACTACCATATTCTTGTTCATCAGCAATCACTGATACGGGGCGGCTTACTTTGTCAGATATTGTCGAGTCGCATAAGATTTCCAATTTTTTCTACAATTTATGTACAAACTTACGTTATACTTCCATGCTTTAAGAGGCAAATGTGTTTTATTTGTAGTTACGAACCAAAAAACACGCTATGCGCACGATTAATCCCAAAGAAGTTTCAACGGATGACTTGCACCAGTATTTGCTGGGCTCCGTAGCGCCTCGTCCAATCGCATTCGCCAGTACAATGGATGAGGATGGGGTGCCGAATCTGGCACCGTACAGCTTTTTCAATTGCTTTAGCTCCAATCCGCCGATTCTCGTTTTTTCTTCCAATCGAAAACGGGGTGATAACAAAACCAAAGACACCCTGCACAATGTAGAAGCAACGGGCGAAGTGGTCATCAACATGGTGACCTACAACATCGTGCGGCAGGCTGCGGTGGCAAGTATTGAATACCCCAGAGAGGTCAACGAATTTGAAAAGGCGGGCTTTACGCCATTGCCATCCGAGATGGTAAAACCCTTCCGCGTCAAGGAGTCGCCGGTGAACATGGAGTGCAAGGTCCAGCAGATTATTCCCCTGGGCGATCAGGGTGGCGCCGGGCACCTCATCATCTGTGAAGTGGTGCTCCTGCACATCGACGAAGCCGTGCTGGACGAACGCAATCGCATCGATCCGCATCGCATCGACCTCATGGGGCGCATGGGGCGGGCTTTCTACGTGCGTGCCAGCGGCGAAGCGGTGCACACGATCCTGCAGCCAGTGAACCGCATTGGCATGGGGTTTGACCAGTTGCCGGCGGGCATTCGCGAAAGCCCCATTTTCAGTGGCAATAACCTGGCGCAATTCGCTGCGCTCACCGAACCACCGGCACCGGAGGATATTCTAACGATGAAAAATGATGCCTATGTGCAGGAATTGCTCCGCGCGCCCAGTCCTGTCGAAGCCCTGCATCGTTACGCGCAAAAGGAACTGGCGAAGGAAAACGTAGAACTGGCGGCGAACATCGCCTGGCTCAGTACAGAATTGTAAACGCTTGTCGCAAAAATTCATTTTTCGGGTAAGTTTTCGAACTTTGCGGCTCGAAATACTTCAATTTCAACTCATTTTCTGTACCAAACGTTGCATTCACAAAACCTAATCAAATAGCAAACAATGGACAAATACTTTTTGAAAGAGCTTGGCTTAAAAGATAAGAACCCGGGCACGAGTACCGGATTTCAAACCAGCGATTCCGGCAAATATATCGACTCTTACTCTCCGGTGGATGGTGCATTTATCGGCAGCGTGAGCGAAACCACTTCCGAAGAATACGAAAACGTTATCAAAACAGCGGAGGAAGCCTTCAAAACCTGGCGCACTATGCCGGCACCGGCGCGCGGTGAAATCGTGCGTCAGTACGGCAACGAATTGCGCAAGCACAAGGAAGCGCTCGGTCGCCTGGTTTCCTACGAAATGGGCAAGAGCCTGCAGGAAGGCTGGGGCGAAGTGCAGGAAATGATTGACATCTGCGACTTCGCCGTAGGGCAGTCGCGTATGCTTTACGGCTTGACGATGCACTCCGAGCGTCCGCAGCACCGCATGTACGAGCAGTGGCATCCGCTGGGGGCAGTGGGCATTATTTCTGCCTTCAATTTTCCGGTGGCAGTTTGGTCCTGGAATGCGATGATCGCAATGGTATGCGGTGATGTTTGCATCTGGAAGCCATCCGAAAAGACGCCGCTTTGCGCGGTTGCTTGTCAGAATATCATGCGTAAAGTATTGCAGGACAACGATTTGCCGGAAGGCATTAGCAGCACGATCGTCGGCGATTACAAAGTAGGCGAATGGATGACCAATGATACCCGCATCCCGCTGATCTCGGCAACCGGCAGCATCCGCATGGGTAAGATCGTCGGTCCGACGGTGGCGAAGCGCCTGGGCAAAACCATCCTCGAACTGGGTGGCAACAACGGCATCATCATCACGCCGAGCGCCGATATGGATGTGGTGCTTACCGGTGCGCTCTTTGGGGCGGTTGGTACGGCGGGGCAGCGTTGTACTTCTACGCGCCGACTCATCATTCACGAAAGTGTATATGATCAGGTGCGCGACAAATTGGCGAAAGCCTATGGTCAATTGCGCATCGGCGACCCATTGGATGAAAAGAATCACGTCGGTCCGCTGATCGATAAAGATGCAGTCCATACCTACCTCCAAGCGCTGGATACCATTAAAACGCAGGGCGGTAAATTTGCGGTCGAGGGTGGCGTACTCGAAGGTAAAGGCTACGAAAGCGGCTGCTACGTGAAGCCTTGCATCGCGGAAGCGACGGCGGATATGGATATTGTGAGCACCGAAACCTTCGCGCCTATTTTGTACTTGTTGAAATATAAAGACCTGGACGAGGCGATTGCCATGCACAATGGAGTGCCGCAGGGCTTGTCCTCGGCGATTATGACCGATAGCCTGCGCGAAGCGGAGCGCTTTTTGTCGGCGGGTGGTTCGGATTGCGGCATTGCGAATGTGAATATCGGTACCAGCGGTGCGGAGATCGGCGGCGCTTTTGGTGGCGAAAAAGAGACCGGTGGCGGTCGCGAAAGCGGCTCGGATAGCTGGAAAGCTTATATGCGTCGCCAAACCAACACCATCAACTGGAGTACGACGGTGCCATTGGCGCAGGGTATCAAGTTTGATCTGTAAGTAGGTGGACAGAATTAAAGTATCAATGAATAGACAGGACTCACAGGATTTTCAGGATTCAGGACGCCGTAAATCTTCGATTTACAGCATCCCGTCAATCTTGTTAATCCTGTCAAATAAAAAATCCCGAAGGCTCCGTAGGAATGCCTCACGGCAGATGGCAATGCCATAAATTTGTCCACCTACTTAATTTTTAATGTAGACTCATCTGGTGGTTTCAAAC
>CAZFBU010000150.1:9016-10331 GCA_964517175.1 uncultured Saprospiraceae bacterium | reverse complement strand
AAGCGATTTTTGCAGTATGGACAAAAAATAAGCAATGGCAAAATGAACCCCTGCCAGATACGGTTAATAATTACCTGGACTTACAACATTACGTGAAAACGCGTGCAACGGTCGCCGGAATCAACACACAAACTACCGCTTTTCCATTTCTACTAACTGGTACGCCCAAAGAGCTACAGTGGCATGTTAACGTAAACCGAACAAATGGAGGGCCAATTACCAAAGAGCGTTTCAAACAATCAAAGGAGTATTATATGATGGAGAATGAAGCAGTAAGCATTGTGGGGTTTTACTCTGAAAGGCATCATGGTATTTTTATAGGTACCTTTTCGCCCGCTATTCAGGACGATAACATCAAAAATGCTATCCATATACACGTAGTTTCAAAAGATGGAAAATCGGCCGGGCATATAGATGACCTGCGTTTTGAAGGTAACATGGAAATAAGCTTGCCAAAATAGCCTTCTTTTTGCTTCGATTCACTCTTTTTTACAATTTAAAACTTATTTAGAAATGAAAAAGCTGAAAAATTTAATGGCTCTAATTCTATTGGTTTCACTTTTTGCATCTTGTGGAGATACCTCCTCAGTGCAGGAAAAAACAACAGTAAATTCAAATGAGCTGTTTATCAACCTTACCAGCGATGCTACGGTAAGTGCGCACGGTTCGCTAATGGGCATTCACCTTGCTGAAAAAGCATTGGACAACGGACTAAAAGTAACGGTATTTTTAAATGTAAATGGCGTTAAGCTATTACAGCCGGGAGCTGATACGCTTGTTTTTCATGGAGAAAATATCATTAAAGCGCTCAATACGGTGGCGGAAAAAGGAGGCGAAATCATTGCTTGTCCTCATTGTATGGAGGCTCTTGATATTGACAAGACAAAAATTCCTTCCAATATTAAAGTTAGCGAAGAAGAAGTGATGATGGAAAAGCTAAAAAATAACCCAACAGTTTTCACATACTAACAAAAACGGCATACAACATTGCATTGGCAAAAGCGGGACAGAAGTGCTTTATTCAGCTTTTTTGCTTTTAAGCCCCCGCCTTCGCCAATGCTTTTCCGTGGCAATCAGTGTGTTATCAAGCCTTTCAGCTCGTCTGAAAAGTGATTGTAGCTTGACAGGAAAGAGCTTCGAAGGCCGCCACAAGTCATATACGCAAAGCGCTGACAGGTCGGTCCGGCTCTAGCGGGCGGCCGTTTTACCAACGCAAGGGGTGAGCCAGGTGGTCATTTTTGCTCGAATTGTGAGCATCCCAAAGTATGCGCCAAAGGAACGCTACGTCGAAATTTAAACATACTCTTGACCCCGG
>CAZFBU010000150.1:0-8916 GCA_964517175.1 uncultured Saprospiraceae bacterium | reverse complement strand
GGTTTAGGTAACTTATTTGCGCTCGTCTGAACCCTGGTTTCCCGGTGTTTTCAATCGACAAGATGATCGACAATATCGTCTCCGCTACGCTCGCCGGTCTCCATGCGGAGCCGGGTCACATCGGCAAAAGCAGCGTATTCCATGCAGGTAATCATTGGTATGACGAAAATCAAACCAATAAAGAAGGCTAACATTCCTCCCAGTGCAAAGAGCATAAACACCAGCAAAAGCACAAAATGGTTGCCCCAGCGTCTCGTTACCAATCGGCGGCTGGTTTCCATAGCTTCCCAGAAGCCCATTTTGTGAAAAATGACGAACATAGACGCCCACCGCCAGGCGACCCCCAGGTAAACCAGCGGCAGGAAAAACAGGAATGTCCAGAACGGGAAGTCGCGCTCCAGATCATAACTGCCAATTTCGTACAGATCGGAAAAAAGATCGAGGTACGTCCAGGTAGAAATGAAGAAGGGAATGAGCGCAACGACATAAATCAGGGAAGAGACGAGCGTGATGAGAATGAGCGGACCGATAAAGTCGAAACCCCGAAAAAAATCATTGAACTCGCTGGGTTCTGATTTGCGGATTTTGTTTGCCACCAGATACCAGCCCACTGCCAGGGGCGGCGCGATGACGATGCTGGCGATATTGCCCAAAACAGGAATAATGCCGATGACCATTAATATAGCCATGTAAACGAAAGTGTAAGCGACGAAACCGCCGACATTTTGCTTAAAAAGCTCGAAGCCCTGATTGATGTATTTGCCAATATCGAAATCGTAACCGAGATCAATGGCTTCGCGAAGTCTGGGGTATTGTTCCAAATTCATAATATTACTGTTTTTTGATGGCTATAAGGTGTTTTTACTCAAATGTAATGACAATCGAACCGATCTTTGCCTGAAGCTGGCGCACTTTCGGGTCATCGGAAGAAAGCACAACCTCGCCAAGCAGTTCTTCCTCCAGTGCCTCGAAATCCTGCGGAACCAGCGCCACAATCAGATAAGGGCTCAAGTTGCCGCCGTTCCAGTTGGCAATCAACCCGCCGTAATCCCATTCAAAGCCGTAGAAGGAAAACGGCCGCCCGTTGATCTCTTCCAGTTTTTCCAGCGTCGTTCCAATCTGCACGCCCTCCTCTGTTGCCCATTCGCCATTTTCTTTGCTCAGCCGCACGAATGCCGGCTTGCCGATGCTGGCTTCCAGTTCCCAAACGATTTCCAGCTCGTTTTTGGTATCGGGAAATACAACGACCCCGATTTTTTCTTCCCCCTCGCCCATATTCAGGCTGGTCAGCCGCACATTGTCTTCTCCATAGGCCAGCTCTACCTCTGCCTCCGTGCTTCGTCCGGTTATCATGCCCACGCGTTCACCCGGCACGACCCGGAAGTCGTCATACTGCTTAAAAGTTGTATCATTTTCCTGATTCACACGTTCTTTGGGCGCATCGCTGCAATTCAGCAAGAGCAAAAACAAGGCGAACACGGCTAGGAATTTTTTCATATTAAAAAACTTTCGGTCTGAATTTTACAAATGGCAGATCAAATCACTAAACCGCCCCAGACTGATCAATTGCCAGTCGCGCAGCACCTCCTCCACTTCGCGTTGCCTGCGGGCTGCAATGGCCACATGCACTTCCCGCACAAAGCTGGCGGCTTTTTTCGAATCGGTTCCGTAGTATTCCGGCAGTGCATTTTTTTTGTGTTGATTGGAAAATACCCACGCAGCATTCGACCAATTCTCGAAGCCAAGACCTGCCTCCAGGCATAGTTTTTCCAGACTTTTCAGGTCATAGGCGGCTTCCAGGTGCACTTTGCAGGAAAAAGTCCGGTAAGTAGATCGCTTGAACAGGCCCAATTCTTCAAAAACCGGATATTTTTTCCCATTGACGACATTATGACCGGCAACCACACCATCCAGCAGGATTATGTCGCGAAAGCAGCGCCCCGTCGCGGGCGATGGGATGCTACTGATAATGCCTTTCACCGGATCAATCGGGCGCACCCAGATGATGTCAAACTGCCTGCCATAGGCAATTCGCACGCTTTTCAGGTTGGGCAATTTTTCTGCCCCGTTCAAGCCAAATTTCGTCCAGATACTCCGCGCCAGTCGTGTTTTCTTCAGCGCCGTTGCGGCAATACCGATATTCCACCACGCATGGCGGTCGCTGGCGTCGAGCGCTACCGATTTTTTATTGTAATGCAGGGCAGCTTTCCACTCCTGCCGATGTTTGTAAATATCGCCGAGCAGCGCGTGCGGCGGATACCAATTCGGCATGCGTTTGATGATGCGCTTACAAAGTTTCACGGCGTTATACACATCTCCCTGTTGATGGTAGATTTCCGCCTCTTGATACAGTGCCACTATGTCTGCCGATGGAGATTGCATGCCTCGTTGCTATTTCTATTTGTAACAAATATAAGGGATAATCCCTACTTTTGGCAATGTTAATCGAATCAAACGATAATCCACGACGAACTACCGAAATAAATTCGACAATTTGAACAACACAAACCAACCATGAAACCCTGGAACATCTGGATCGACACCGGCGGCACCTTCACCGATTGCATCGCACAAATGCCAGGCGGCCAGCTGCTGCGCGTAAAAGTATTGAGCAACAGTCGCCTGCGCGGAAGACTACTGGCAAAACTAGCTCCGGGAAGGTTTCGCTTTGCGCAGAAATGGCAAATTGATAAGGATATTTTTTCGGATTATGATTTTTTTCTGCTGGGTAAAGATTCGGCTGTAGCCAAAATAAAAACCGTAGATTTTGCTCAAAACACGATCCAACTCAGCGAAGACATCAAATGGAACGGCGAAGCCGATTTCGAGATCACCGCCCACGAAGAAGCGCCCATCCTCGCCACGCGCCTGATCACGCAAACGGCGCTGAACGACAGCCTCCCGCCCATTGCCATGCGCCTCGGCTCCACCAAAGGCACCAACGCCCTGCTCGAAAAAAAAGGCGCGCGTACCGTGCTGCTCATCACCAAAGGCTTTCGCGATTTGCTATACATTGGCACGCAGCAGCGACCGCACCTCTTCCAACTTGACATCCCCGAGCCGGAGTTGCTCTACGATCACGTCATCGAAGTGGACGAGCGACTCGACGCGCAGGGCAACGTGCAGACACCGCTTACCAACCGTGGAATCGAACGCATCATTACCGACCTGAATGATATTCAACCTGAGTCTATCGCTATTGCTTTTTTACACGCTTATCGCAATGCAACGCACGAGCAGCAACTGGGCAATGCTCTGCGGAAAGCAGGGTTTGAATTTCTATCGCCATCGCAGGAATTGACGCCGTCGATCAAAATCCTGCCGCGCGCCCAAACCGCACTGGTCAACGCCTACCTCTCGCCGGTGTTGCACCGCTATTTGTCTGGCATCCGCAATAAGCTTCAGGGCAATAAACTCCTGGTGATGACCAGCGCCGGCGGACTCGTTGACGCTGATTTTTTCCATCCGAAAGATAGCCTGCTGAGCGGCCCGGCGGGCGGGGTGGTTGGTGCGGGTAGAATCGCGCAGGCGCTCGGCTTCGGGCAGGTGCTCACCTTCGACATGGGCGGCACCAGCACCGATGCAGCGCGCATTGCCGGAGGCTACGATTATCGCTTCGTCACAAAGGTCGGCAGTGCGGAAATGCTCAGTCCTTCCCTCGAGATCGAAACGGTGGCGGCGGGCGGCGGCTCGATCTGTTACTTCGATGGCAACAAGCTTACGGTCGGCCCGGAAAGTGCGGGCGCTTCGCCTGGTCCGGCGTGTTACGGCGCGGGCGGTCCGCTCACGATCACGGATGTCAATTTGCTGCTCGGCAAACTCGAGCCTTCGGCGATGGGCATTCCCATTCACGAAGAACCGGCACGGGCGGCTTTGCGCCAAATTCAACAGGAAATCGAAGCGGCAACGGGCACGCATTACACCGAAACCGAACTGCTGCGCGGATTTGAAAAAATCGCCAACGAAAAAATGGCAGACGCCATCCGTAAAATCTCGGTCGCAAAGGGCTTTAATCCAAGCGATTATGCGCTGCTTGCCTTCGGTGGCGCGGGTGGCTTGCACGCTTGCCGCATTGCTGACCTACTGGACATAGAACACGTGCTACTGCCCTACGATGGCGGCCTGCTGAGCGCTTACGGCATCGGCAATGCCCGCGTGGAGCGACTCGCTGAGCAGCAGGTGCTAACACTTTTTGACCAGTGCCGGGATCGCTTGCCGCAAATTATGAACACGCTTGCCGCGAATGCGTTGTCGAATTTACAAGCGGCGGGGTATGAAGCGAATGAACTGGAAATCATTCATCGCTTCGCTTACCTGCGATTCAAAGGGCAGGACAGTACACTGGAGGTGGCTTTTGAAAATCCGGAAGAATTGCTGGCAGATTTTGAACGGCAATATCGGGATTTGTTCGGGCATTACCCGGCGGGGCGCTCGGTGGAGGTGGAAAGTGCGAAAGTTATCGCGGGAACCAAATTATTGCCATTGGCAAATGAAGAAACTTCCCATTCTAAAAAACCGGCAACGGCGCAGCAGGTGAAAAATGACATCGCAATTTTCCGGTGGGAAGATTTACAACCTGGCGATACCCTCAACGGACCGTCGATTTTGCTGAATGCCAATTCTACGGCGTTTATCGAAGCCGACTGGAAAGCTACAGTGCGATTTGATCGGAATATCGTTGTCCGGAAGCAAAGACGTAGCATCTCTCAAAGACTCGCAACGTCCGGCGAGAAAGAAGCCATCGAGCTGGAACTCTTCACCAATCGCTTTGCCGCCATCGCAGAAGAGATGGGCGCGCAACTGCAGCGCACGGCTTTTTCGGTCAACGTAAAAGAGCGACTGGATTTTTCCTGTGCCATTCTGGATGCGGATGCGGAGCTGCTGGTCAATGCGCCCCATATTCCCGTGCACCTGGGCAGTCTGGGCATTTGTGCGCGACTGGTATGCGAGCGCATCGCGCTGGAAAAAGGTGACGTGGTGATTACAAACCACCCAAAATACGGCGGTTCTCACCTGCCGGATGTGACCCTGCTCTGCGCGGTTTATTCCGATGCGGAGGAGTTGATCGGCTACGTCATCAATCGGGCGCACCACGCGGAAATCGGTGGCAAGCGCCCCGGCTCTATGCCTCCCGATGCCCGGAACCTGGCGGAAGAGGGCGTGGTACTGCCACCGATGTACCTGGTGAAACACGGCGAAGCGCGCTGGTCGGAACTCGAAGATTTGCTGCGCCATGCGGCTTATCCGACCCGAGCATTGGAAGAAAACCTGGCGGACATCAACGCGGCGCTGGCGTCTCTGCGGTCGGGCGAGTCGGCGTTGCAGCAAATGGTACGCACGCACGGCTTGGCGAAGGTGCACCACTACATGCAATTGCTCCAGCAAACTTCGCAGTCGGCATTGAGCGATGCCCTGTCGAATTTTAATCATAAAACCTTCACCGCCACCGAAAAACTGGACGACGGGCACGTCATTCAGGTCCGCATTTCCATTGCGAATGATGAGATTGATTTTGACTTCGCGGGCACGGCGGCGGTGCATCCGGGCAATTTGAATGCGAATATTTCCATTGTGTTCAGCGCGATCATTTACGTGTTGCGCCTGCTCTGCGGCAAGGACATTCCACTCAACGAAGGTTTGATGCAGAAGGTCCGTATTAATCTGCCGATCAGTTTTTTAAACCCCGATTTCAGTGACGATGACATGCAGAACCCGGCAGTAGTCGGCGGCAACACCGAGGTGAGTCAGCGCCTGGTGGATACGCTGCTGAAAGCCTTGAATCTGGCGGCTTGCAGCCAGGGTACGATGAATAATTTCCTGTTTGGTAATGATAAATTTGGCTACTACGAAACCATCTGTGGCGGCACGGGTGCGGGCGACGGCTGGCACGGGCGGTCGGCGGTGCACCAGCACATGACCAATACTCGGATCACGGACGCAGAGGAGATGGAATTGCGCTATCCGGTGCGTTTGCGCCGATTTGCTATTCGAAGAAACTCCGGCGGCACGGGTAAGTGGTGTGGCGGCCATGGCGTGATCCGCGAGCTGGAATTTCTGGACAATTTATCGATCACGATCCTGAGTCAGCACCGCCAGGAAGCGCCCTACGGCTTAGCGAGTGGTGCAGCCGGGAAAACGGGAAAACAAATTTTGTATCGAAAAAATGGAGAAATGGAAAAATTGCAAGGCATGGACACCAAAGAAGTAGAGCTGGGTGACCGGGTGGTGATAGAAACGCCCGGAGGCGGAGGGTTTGGAACGGAATAGTGTGCAGTTGGCAGGAGCAGGTAGCAGCACCGTTACACCGATAAAAAAAAGAGGAACAATGCGAACATCATCCCTCACTAATTCACCTTGAGTTACTCCTGTGTCAGTTTTAATCTGCCGTGATTCAGTCGGGCAGTGATCGTGCCACGCGCGCTCTGGGAACCCAAATGCCCCTGCACTTCGTGGCTTGTTCCTTTGTCTATTTCGCGCGAAACGCTCAGCGCTTGCGGATAGTTTATGCTGCCGTAATTGGCGGATGCATCGAATTTGAAATTGGCGCCATTCGCAATGGATAGGCTGTAATCGGTATGACTCCCCACCAGGTTGACGCTGGTGAAGTCCCGGGCGATTTCCTGCACGCTGGCGCTGCCGTAGCTTAGGTTGAGGTCGAGTATATTGGCGACCTGGGCCACATTGATTTGCGTATATTTCGATACGATGATGACGTCCCGGGCATTGCCGATATTGAAGTTATCGTACTTGCCCTCATTGCGAAGTTCATTCACCTGGTCAATCTCATAGGTATCGTTTTTGCTGATCGACAAAATATTATCAGCTTTCGCAAATCGCAGGCGCGAATACTTGCTATTGACATTCACGTTGGCGGCTTCGTCGCAATCAAATTTGGCATAAGCCATGTCACTGGTCAGGTTTTTGGCGCTGAGCAGCGAGCCATTGCCATAGGACAGTATGATATCCGCTTCATTATCCACCCGCTGGATTTTCACGTTGCCGTACTTGATGTTCACCTTTACCCTGCCTTTCAGGTCAGCAATGAAAGCGTCGCCATATTTATTATCGAGTTCTACGTTTCCGGTGGGCGGTACGAATACCTCGTAATTGATCCGGTAATCCCCTTCATTTTCGCCGCTCACCCAGGTTGCCCACCAGGATGTTCTGACCGGCTCGATTTTTGTTTCTGCTTTTACATAATTGGATTTATTGTAAAAATTGATACCAATCCGGTCAAATATCTTCTGCGCATTGGCTTCGCTGGAAGCATTGACGATGATGCGCACATCCACTTTCACGCGGTTGCGATCCCAGGTTTTGATTTCTACTTTTCCGTACTTGTTGTAAATGGCAGTAGTGCCGGCAGCGGTGATATCGAATTCCTTTTTGATGGTTTTCGAGAACTCCCGACGCGCTGCGTCATCGGCGCGCACACCAGTGGCTACACCGGCAACGAGCAGCAATGCCAGTCCGATTTTATATACTGATTTCATCATCCTCCGAGTTTGTTTTTGCTGAATCTTTTGACTGCTGAATACGATTTAATACCCTTTCCAGGATTTCGACTTTTATCTGATAGGTTCTGATCAAGTTTGAAATAACTTCCTCCTCGGCACCTACCGGTACGCGTTGCAGTTCCAGCTCCAGTTCTGCCATCGTACGATCAATAGCTTCCAAATCGCGCAGCACGCTTGCCCCTTCGCTGTGCATGGAAACCTGCTGTATTTTTTGGTCAATTTGTGTATTGTAATAGCGCACCATTTCGGCGTATTCCGGCGAAACATCCGCCAGGGATGCTACGGTATGTTGCTTTGTAATCTGGCTTTTGGTGAAATAAATACCCGCCATAGCGCCCGTTGCCAGCAGTAACAGCACCGCTGCCGCTACCCGTAATATCCGCATTACCGATGAAGCAACGCCAAGCTTTCGAACGTGCTGTTCCGGGTGAAGTATTTTATCCAGCTGCTGCCAGACACGGCGGTGGGGCGTCGCTGTATCGAAGGCATCGCGATTGGTTGCAATATAATGCTCCAGTGCATCGTCCTTGTTCATTTTTTGCTCGATGGACGCCCACATGCCAGAAATTGGCTCAGCCAGATCGAATGCTTCCCGGTTTTGGTGCAGGAATTGCTCCAACTGGTCGGCTTTTTCCCGCGCTTCCAGTGTTTGTCGGATGGCATCCCAGATGCCGGGGCGTGGCGTGGCGGCGTCGAATGCTTCCCGGTTGTTCTCGACAAACAATATCAATCGATCTCGCTGCGTATTCATAATATTTTCATCATTAACTTGTTTCTAATAATCCCCTCAGTTTGCTTTTGGCACGGCTGAACTGGGACTTGGACGTTGCTTCCGTGATGCCCAGTATTTCCGCAATTTCTTTGTGGTCATAACCTTCCAGCAGGTAAAGGGAAAAAACCACGCGGTAGCCGTCCGGCAATTCAAACAGCGCTTTATTGATGCGCTCTACGGTCATTTTATGCTCGTCGTTCCCATTTTGTGCATAGTTGTCCGCTTCCGTGTTCGCATGCCGGTCTTCCAGTTCTTCAAAGAAAATGCGGTTGCGTTTCAAAAAATTGATACAGTTATTGACGACAATGCGCTTGATCCAGGCCCCAATGGAGGCTTGGTATTGAAACGTATGCAATTTTGTAAAGACGTCCACGAAGGAGTTCTGTAAAATATCTTCCGCATCCAGCTCATTCCTGACCATGCGCAGACAGATGTTGTACATGGCTTTGGAATAAAGCTGGTATAACTCAAACTGAGCCTTGCGGTTTCCTTGCTTACATTTCTCAACGATGTCCCGATGCGTGCTAGCGTAGTCCACTTCCGTATTTTATTCAGTTAGATAGACAACCGGGTTCTGGAAGGGTTGCAACGCCCGATTGATATTTTTTTGATTTTTTATCCAAATTT
>CAZFBU010000149.1:0-10357 GCA_964517175.1 uncultured Saprospiraceae bacterium | reverse complement strand
ATAGTTTTACACTAAAATGAAAATCAAATGAAAATCAAAAATTTTGTTCAATGTTTGGCGCTGGCTGGCGTCATCGTTTCGTTGGCGGGTTGTGCTTCCATCAGTGGTTTTCAGACCGGGCGCACCGTTGGCGCGGAAGCAGGGGAGATTATGTTCTCGATCAATGGCACCCAAAGCCCCGATTTTGCCGAATTGGATGATGCCGATTCGGTCAATGTGGATGATGGTTTCCGCATTTTTGCGCCGAATGTTGAAATTGGTGGGCGCTACGGCGTCAGTGAGAAAGTGGACTTTGGCATCCGCGCCAATACGAATCTGAACATTCTGGCAGACGTGAAAGTGCAGGTCGTCGGCGATCAGAAGTCGCCCTTTGGACTGGCTGCCGGCTTGGGGCTGGGGATGTTTGGCTTTGTGAGCACCTCGGGCGGGCTGTTCAACTTCCAGGTTCCGGTTTATGCATCCTATCATCCGTCGGATAATCTGGACTTATATTTTTCGCCTCGCTACATCGGGCAATGGGGAACGACGTTCGGCGAGTCATCGGGATTGATTAATTACTTTGGCGCAAACGTCGGGTTTCTAACGGGGCGCAAAACAAAATTTGGTATAGATTTGGCCTATTTTGGCTTGAACAATTCGGATGCCGGTTTTGACGACACGCTTTTCCAAATTGGTTTCGGTATGAAATTTAAGCTGGGCGGAAAGGATTGATAACTTGGTATTACACTAATTTCAATTGATAACGACTTGTTAGAGAGTGTTTTAAGTCTTGATTTACAAATACTTATGATTTCCGATTTTCGACTTCTCACTTCTGAATTGGTATTAGTTATTCGCGAGTAGCCACTCAATCACCACCGGAAACTCCCGTGCCCAGTACCACTCGCTGTGCTGTCCGTCGGGGTGAGTAGCATAGCGTAGTTCTTTCGGGCGAAAGCCCGCGCGGCGCAGCGCTTTGTACATGCGCTGGTTGTCGCGCACCACGCTGCCTGCGTCCTCCTGCTCGCCTGCCAGCAGGAAAATCCGCATGTTTGCTGTCTTTTCGGCAGATCGCACCAGGTTGAAAATCTCATCCGAAAACCACAACGAAGGTGAAAGCACGCCTGCCATACCAAACACGTCCTGATGCTCGATGGCGGCATACAGGGAGATCAAACCGCCCAGCGAAGAGCCGACGATGCCCGTGTGCTGGCGTTCGGGCAGAGTGCGGTAGTTGGCATCCACGTAAGGTTTGAGCGTTTCGACGATGAAATCGGTGTAGGCTTCGCCCTCGCCGCCGCCGTAGTTCGGGTGGGGGTAGGGGGTGTATTCGCCGATGCGCGTACCGCCGCCATTGTCGATTCCAACGACGATCACGCCGCGCTGGGTTTGGCGGGAGTGGTTATTCAGAGTTTCATCCACTCGCCACTCGCCGGAGAAACTGGTTGCATGATCGAAGAGGTTTTGCGCATCGTGCATGTACAGCACCGGGTAGCGCCGGTCGGATGTGCCGTAATCCGGCGGCAGGTAAATCCAGATGCGGCGGTTGCGATTGAGTGGCGGCATGGCAAAACGCTGCGACAGGAAATTCACGTTTTCGGCGGCAGTGCTGTTCGTCGGGTTGCGGTATTCCAGGTCTTCCCAACTGGCGATGGCGATCTGAACCGTTTGGGGTGTGCCATTGTATTGGACGGAGCGGTTGGGGCGCGTCAAGCCATCGGCATTGCCTTCCACGCTCGCCCAGTTGCCGCGGGTGAGTTTGAACTCCACTTGTCCGGCGGGCGGATAGATGGTGATGACAAACTGCTTGTTGCCCGTTTTTTCCAGGATGAACTGCTCATCGCCGGGATTCCAGTTGTTAAAATTGCCAGCGAGATGCAACCCGGAGGTCAGAGGCGTATAATCCGGGATGTCGCTGATTTGCAACGTTAGCTGCGCATTTGCCGAAAGGCAGCAAACCCAAAATGACACGAGAATCGGAAAAATTGCTTTTTGCATGGCTGCGAATTTCTTTTTGCAAATGAACGATTTTGTTGGTAAGTTCATGCGCTTCCCGGAAATATTTTGCCAAGTGATCGCCCTTTCTTACGGCGGACACCCCATGCCAGGCACAAAATTGCAGACAGGAAACCTTACCTTTGACCTGGCGGATACGTTGCGTATATTTTTTGAACATGCGCCGGGTTAACTAAAGGGCTGGTGATTTCTAATTAGGGTAGGCCATAGCTTCCAACTTGCACCAAGTTCTAGTGGCTCGAGAATTAAGTATCAGAGACTTAATTCTCGAGGTCCTAGGACAATCTTAGTTTGGTTCAAAAATATTAACGGTAAAGAATGTGCAATTTGAAATTGCTTTCTATCAGCAAGTTTGTTAACTTGCAGTAACTTTCTACTTCAATTTAACCTGCCCGTTCTCAATTTCCTTTGAGAAGCATAAAATAATTTGCCCGCTCCTTTCATTTTACGAGTGTTAAATCAAATCAAATGAAGCGTTTCTTTCTGATTGGCATTTTTTTGTTGGGATTGATCGGTTTTAATCGAGCGCAAAATTGGCGAGCCATCGTCGAAGCTTTTGGCGACCGTGAGATTGAATTTTGTTCATCGGTAACGAATGGCATTGGGCAAGTGCCGATGGATTCAGCGGACGCGGGCGATTATCGCACCCGGCTCATCCTGGACGATACGGTTTATGTCGGCAATTCATTTGCCATCGAGGTTCGCATGGTCAATTCGGAAGCCAACGGCGGACTTACCGCCTTCGATCCCGGCGTTTATGTGGAAGGTTGCGATTTTGGCGCAGGCGCAACGTTCATGGGCGCTGCCTGGGCGCAGTCGTTTACGTCTATTTACGCCGGTACGGCGGGCGCTGCCGATCTGCCGGAATTGGTGAACGACTTCTCCGACTGGCGCGTCGTGCGCTACGTTTTTGCGGATAACAACTTCTACGCTTTTATCGATGAGCAACTGGTTTATACCTTGCCCTACACCGGTCGCATCGATTTTCTGTACCAGATCACGGTGCGCTTTAAAGGTTCGGGCATGGCCGACTGGATTCGGCTGTACGATGGCAACGGGCAGGAAATCTGGCGGGAAGAATTTGACGATTGCAACAATATGACGCCATTCCCGGAAGTCAGCGCACTGACGGCATTTGCGACAAGCAAAGACACGACGGTGTGCCGGGGCGAGCCGCTGCGTTTGTCGGCGGCATCGGCGGTGGCCAGCGCAACCTACCAATGGACGGGACCGAATGGCTTTTCATCTGGTTCCGGCAATCCACTGCTGTCTGCGGTCAATCCGGCGGATACGGGCTTTTACTACGTAACGGCGACTTTCGCGGACTGCATCGAATTGCGCGACAGCGTGCACGTAGGCTTGCAGGAGGTAGCCATACCGGAACCCGAATTCCTGGGCGCGGATACCACGCTCTGCTCAGGCGATGTGCTGACGGTCGGCAGCGAATTTCCGTGTGCTGCTTACCAATGGCAGGACGGCTCCGCCGAAGCGTTTTTTTCGATCCGGGAAGCCGGAATTTATGCCGTGCAGGTAGAACTGGAGGGAGAGTTTTATACCGATACGATCCGGGTAGATTACTTTCCGTTGCCGGCAATTGAATTGGGCAATGACACGACACTCTGCCCCGGCGAGGAACTGCTGCTCGATGCGACATGGGCAACCGCCGCAGCGTATGCCTGGCAAGATGGCAGCGCGAATGCGACTTTTACGGTGCAAACCGAAGGACTTTACGTGGCAAATGTCACCGATGTTTGTAATAACACGGTTAGCGATTCGATTCAGGTCAATTATTTTGAAATACTGCAGCCGCTCAATCTCGGCGCAGATACAACGCTGTGCCCGGGTGAAACGCTCGCGCTGGATGCGACGGACGTGGCAGCCATTGCTTATGCCTGGGAGGATGGCAGCCAGATGCCGACCTTTACGGCAGACGCACCGGGCATTTACACCGTGACGCTGACGGACAATTGCAATAATACACTGACGGACAGCATTGCAATTCAATATTTTGACGTGATTGAAACGGTAAGCCTGGGCAACGACACGACACTTTGTCCGGGTGAAATCTTATTTTTGGATGTTGCGAATGTTGCTGCTATTTCCTACCGCTGGCAGGATGGCAGTACGAATCCGGATTATACCGTTGAGCAAGCGGGTACGTATCGCGTGACGATGGGCGATAATTGCGGCAATATGGTCAGCGATGAAATTGCGGTGCAATATTTCGATGTGCTGGGGGAAGTTGACCTGGGCAGCGACCAGACGATTTGCCCGGGCGAAATCCTCATGCTCAATGCGTCTGACGATGCCGCCATTGCCTACACCTGGCAGGACGGTAGCAGCAAGCCGGAACTGGCGGTGGCAAGTCCGGGTATTTACACCGTGACGCTGGAGGATAACTGCAGAAATACCATAAGCGATTCTGTTGAAGTTGCTTATTTTCAAGTGCTTACGTCTTTTGATTTAGGCAATGATACGACCCTTTGCGCGGGTGAAGTACTCAACCTGGATTTGTCAAATACACCGGCGGTTGCCTTCGCTACCTGGCAGGATGGTAGCAACACATTGGATTATCGCATTTCAACGCCGGGTTTTTATGGCGTGACGGTGGAGGACAACTGCGGCAACAGCAAAAGCGACCAACTTCGGGTGCGCTATGATGAAATACCGGTTGCCAACCTGGCAGCGGATACGGTTTTGTGCGAGGGCACGGTTTATCGGTTGAATGCCACGGCGGAAAATGCGGATTTTTACCGATGGTCAAACGGCTCTCGCGAAGCGATACTGCCGGTATGGGAGCCGGGGTTATATACCGTCACCGTCGGCAATCGCTGTGGCGACAATACTTATAGCACGATGATCGACTTTGAGTACTGCGGGCCATGCCGCACGGGGGTGCCCGGCGCTTTCTCTCCCAATGGCGATGGCGTCAATGATGAACTGGAAGTATTCTCCGAGTGTATGTTTACCACGTACGAATTTCGGGTGTTCGATCGCTGGGGGGCGCAGGTTTTTGCCGCTCAAAGCCCGGATATTTTCTGGGACGGCACTTCCAACGGTCGCCTGCTTCCCGTAGGGGTTTACATCTGGATGCTGAATTATCAGGCAGATGATGGCAGTATAGCGGCCCTTTCGGGAGATGTGACGCTGATGCGATAGCTTTCGGCGTATTCTTTTTGCGAACATGAATATTTTAACTTAGCTTAAGCCCCAAAACAGAAACGTTGAGCAAAATGGCACAATCGCAGCAACCGGAAGTCCGAAAATTTGGCACCGCCCCTGTTTTTTTTACGGCTATTTCCACCATTTTGGGCGCTATTATGTTCCTGCGCTTCGGCTTTGCGGTGGGCAATGTTGGTTTCGTTGGTACACTCATTATTGTCCTGGTAGGGCACGCGGTGACCATTCCGACGGCGATGGCCATTGCCGAAATCGCCACGAACCAGCGCGTGGAAGGCGGAGGGGAGTATTACATCATCTCCCGCTCGTTCGGACTGGTGATTGGCTCGGCGATCGGTATTGCACTGTACTTGTCGCAGGCGATCAGCGTCGCGTTTTATATCATTGCCTTTACGGAATCATTGAGTACGCTTTTTGATTATCTGTTTGCAACCTACGCTATGCCGGAGTGGCTGACTTGGCTGCTTCGACAAAAACAGACGGTGGGTATTCCGGCGCTGCTGCTGCTTACGTACGTCATGCTGGCCAAAGGCGCTTCCCTGGGCGTGAAGGCGCTGTACGTGGTGGTGGCGACATTGGGCATTTCGCTGGTTGCTTTTTTTATTGGGGAAACAGAATACGCACGCACGCACGAATTTGACCCGTTGGCAACGGTTTACAATACAACCGAAGATACAACTGCCACTTCCCAAAACCTGCAAATGGACAGCGATACCGATCGCATTTTGCCACAAAACGAACCGGAGGAAGATTCCGATGACCAAAGCAGTATTCCCATTGGTTTTTTCACCGTTTTTGCCATCATTTTTCCGGCTTTTACCGGTATGACGGCCGGGGTGGGCTTGTCGGGTGATTTGCGCGATCCCGGCAGATCAATCCCGCTGGGAACTATGGCCGGAACCATCGGCGGTATGATTGTTTATCTGTTCATTGCCTACAAACTTGCCATATCCGCCAGCCCCCAGGATCTGGCGGATACGTCCAAGCTGGTTATGGCCGACATAGCCTTCCAGGGCTGGTGGATCGTTCCGCTGGGCTTGGCGGCAGCGACTATCTCTTCGGCCCTAGGCTCCATCATGGTAGCGCCACGTACCTTGCAGGCAATTTCCCGCGACCAAATATTTCCGACACCTAAAATCAACAACTGGCTTTCTATCGGAAAAGGAGCGAGTGATGAACCGTACAACGCCTCCGTTGTGACGGTCGTTATTGCCGCCGCTTTCATTTTGATGGGCGCTCTGGACAGCGTAGCGCAGATTATTTCCATATTCTTCATGGTGACGTATGGCTCGCTTTGTCTGATCTCGTTTTTGAATCATTTTGCTGCCGACCCTTCCTATCGTCCGCGGTTTCGTTCGCGTTGGTTCATCTCGCTGTTTGGTGCGCTGGCTTGTTTTGGTTTGATGTTTCTGATGAGTCCGGTATATGCTTTGCTTGCAATTGCAACGATGATCGGGCTGTATTTTTTCATCAGTTACTACAATCAGGATAAGAAAAGCATTGCACTGATTTTTCAGGGGGTGATTTTTCAGTTTAGCCGCCAGTTACAGATATTTTTGCAAAATGCGGATAAGGAACAAACCCAAAGCTGGCGCCCTTCGGCGATTGCGCTTTCGGAGGCTTCCTTCAAGCGGCTGGGCGCTTTTCACATCTTGCGCTGGATTGCGCACAAATACGGTTTTGGAACCTACATTCACCTCATCAAAGGGTACTTGTCGAAGCAAACCAACATTGAGGCGCGCTACTGCAAGGAGCGGTTGGTAAAAATGGCACAAGCCAGCGACAGCAATATCTACGTGGATACCCTCATCAGTCCTTCCTACACTTCGAGCATTGCGCAGGTGATTCAACTGCCGGGCATGGTTGGTACGGAGAACAATCTCATCTTATTTGAATTTTCCAAGAATAACCCGGAAAACCTGCTGGAAATTGTCGAAAACTACAAACTGGTACACTCCGTTGCTTTTGATATGATCGTGCTTGGCAGCTCGGAAAAAGGATTTGGACTGAAGCAGCAAATCCATATCTGGCTCACGGCAGCGGATTATCGCAACGCAAATCTGATGATTCTGCTGGCGTACATCATTATGGGGCATCGGGATTGGAAATACGCGGAGATCAAAATTTTTGCCATTTTTCCTGAAGATAACATAGAGCAGGAGCGCAATCGCCTGAGTATGCTCATTGAAGCCGGGCAGTTGCCGATTTCGCAAAATAACATCGAGTTTATTGTTCGCAAAATAGACATTGAGTCGCGCAGCGTCATCAATCAGAAGTCAAGAGATGCCGACCTCATCATTCTGGGCTTCCGGGGAGAGGCGGTTAAGCAACTCGGGGAGGAGGTGTTTATGAATTACGACGAAATTGGCAATGTGTTATTTGTCAATACCGCGGAAGAAAAACTGATAAAATAAATCACCTTTGAAAGCCAACACGAGCCATCCCGAATTTTGCCGATGGGCCTTCGCAAGGCAACACCCGAGCAAAATTCAGGATGAAATCGTGTAAACGAGCGATCGGTTCCGCTTATCGTTTCCGGGTCACGCGCAGCGTTCCCGTTGCCAGGAAGCCGCCTTCTTCTGCTCGCTTGCTGAATGTTTTTTTCGCTCTGGACTGCCCGACGGCTGCCTCGTAATCCGCCCAGGAGTTGTAATTCCCTTCCAGTGCAATGATTTCGCGCACGGCAGCGTGGTAGTCCGTCGGATTATCGAAGGTTGCCGATTCGCCCACTTGCAGCGCCGCCACGGTCTGGCGGGCTTCGCTTCTGGCGCCGGGGCTTGTTTCTTCTGCCGGCAGGAATTTGACGTCGGCATCGGTACCGCTACCGGTTTTTTCCACCCAGCGGTTTTTCGCGAAAGCGTGATTGCGGCGCACTTCTGCATCCGAAGCATTGCCCAGGGCAGCGGGCGCTTCCGTTTTGGGGGCTACCACCTTGTCGAACCGGATGGTGGCAGCGTCCGGATTCACGATGTAGGCATATACATCCTTATCGAATTGCGCCAGGTTGTACGCCTGATAAATGCGCTTCAGATCCGCTGCGGGATGCCCGCCATTGCGCTCCAGCGCCAGTCCGGCAAACCATTTCTCCGAATTGGAAGCGTATTTGAAATACTGGTCGCGGTCCTTTTCGGATGCGTCGTATTTGACGCCCAGCAGATAATCTACCACGCGGCTCAGGTTGTTGGCAGTGAGCTGTTTGCCGCGTTCTGCCGAATAGACCAGCAGCGCCAGAGAAGCGCCCGCAGGCACCTGCTTCTGCTTATCAATTGCGCTGGCGATAGCCATTTCCGACAGGTTGCCGATGCTTTTTTGCAGTTGTGATTTGGAAACCTCGATGCCGGGAGAAGCCGCCGCCAGTAAGTTGGCTTCACTGCGCGGGGCAGCGCCTTTGGCTCTGGAAGTGGGTACTTCTTTTGGCATTTCCAGTGATTTGTCGGCATACATACCTGCCAGGTCGAAACGCTCCGCATCTGTTTGTTCCGCAGATTCGGAAAAGGCGGTGGTGCTTTGTCCTCCAGCGTCTTTGTTGCTGCCATACCAGGCGAAAAAGCAAAATCCGGCAATAATAAATCCTAAAATTCCTAGTAAATCTCTCATCATAAAGTGGTTTTGGATTAAAAAAAATGACTATAAAATGATATGTTTTACGCATTGAGATATGCCTGAATCAATTGATAATCAAAACGCCATAGTTCGTACGTTTGAATGATGTAAGTCAGCTTTTGCGCGTAGCGTTCGCTGGTGGCGTAGCCGCTTTTCTTCAGTCCGATGCACCAGGCAGCGTAATACGGTACGGTGTCCGTACCGAACCAGTGAGGCTCCACCTGGCAGTGAGCGCCGACCTTGTCACGGTACTGGCGAATCATCCAATTGTAGCGGCTGCTTTCGGTGATTAACTGGCTATGGTGCCGGTAGCTTCGTGTTGGGGAATCATACATATTGAAGCGATCCCAGACGTGGTCGTCATGCATTTGCAGGCAACCGTAGGCGATTGTTGCCGGGTAGAAGTCTTGATAGGTGATTTTACCATCGGCTTTGTAATTGGGGCGTTTGCGGCATTTGATGCCAAAGTGATTGTTGGCAGCCCGGGCGATATGACTGTCGCCGGCGTTTGTTTCCAGCAGCCCCTGTGCAAGCTTTACGCTGGCGGGTATCTGGTAGTGCGCCATTTCTGCCAGCGCCATTCCCGCGTACTGTTCGATGTAATTCAGGTAGGCGATGCTCTGTTTTTGCTTGCTGCCCCGAAAGTGCGCCAGTTTCCGCTCGATTTGTTGGCGTTGCCAGGCAATATTGTTGTTCTGGAGGCTGGCTTGCCAGTCCGGTGTTATCTTTGCATCTAACTGTTTTTTCAAACTATCAAAATCTCGTCCAAAAACCTCGATACCGGTTTTAAAATCCTTCGATAATTCCCGGATCACGGGCAGCTCTGCCGAAGCCTGGAGGTACGTTTTCCAATCTTCCTGATATTGAAAGGCATAGAATCCGGCAATGAAAAATGCCGAACCATACAGAAAGCCCCTTATCAATGTTTTCATGATAACGTTTTTAGGTCATCCTTTTTTGGAGGCTATCTGTTTACCGTTGGTCAAGATAACAACATTTCCTACCAAATTCCTGGTATGAGGTGTTAAAATTCAGACAGTTGTGGTGAGTGGGCGGCATATTTTACGAAAAGGTCATCTGGCTTACAGCCCGGTTGTTTTTTTGAGGGGAATGGATTATTCTTCTTCCGGGTTGTCCGGTTCGATAAATTTTTCTTCGAAGAAATGCATGACGGTATTTACCAGAATAATGATACCCGTCACGATACCGGTTTCCCAGAACAGTCCAAGCCCTGCCAGGCAGCCAACTGCGGCAGTTACCCAGATAGTAGCGGCAGTCGTTAATCCATGTACGCTTCCCCCTTCCCGCAGAATAACACCAGCGCCCAGAAAACCGATGCCAGTAATAACTTGTCCTACAATTCGGGTTGCGTCGCCGTCACCATCAGCAAGTATTTCAACAGACAGCAGCACGTAAGAAGTAGCGCCAAGCGCAACGAGGATGTGCGTGCGCATACCGGCATCCTTGCTCTTCATTTCTCGCTCCAAGCCAATGAATAAAGCGGCAGCCACTGAAATACCAAGTCGGATCAGAAAGATGATCGGCGTCATACGGTCTCTGTTTTTATAGTGCTGTTCGC
>CAZFBU010000148.1:4967-10388 GCA_964517175.1 uncultured Saprospiraceae bacterium | reverse complement strand
GCACCATTCAGCGTTGGTGGGAAGCTGAACGCGGTAAAAAAAGGGCGGCAAGCCGAACAGGACGGCTGGATCACGCCGGAAGTGGCGAAGAAATTTGAAGACCTGGCGAAAGCAACTGGAAAAAACGTTGAAATCCGGCAGTTTGATGCGGCACACGCTTTCGCCAATCCGAGCAATCCGGATTACGATCAGGCGGCGGCACAAGAAGCCAATGCGCTGGCGCTGGCGTTTTTGCGGGAGCATTTGCAATAAAAAACAGGGTGGTAGCTCTTTTGATCCGAGCTATCACCTAATTTTCTTCTCAAGTTCCTATTTCCTGAACGCGGCGTGTTGTTTGTCGGGAACATTTACGCATACAACTTCCAACGGCACATTACGCAATGAAAATGGCATCCAACCACCACCGGTAATAATTTTCTCATCTTACTTCTCGAAGTGCCTGGCAATTTTGCTTCTAGTAAGGATAGTCGGCAGGAATTGTTTAATTGCGAACGATTTTAAGTATCTTTGTTAGCGACAACATTTCGCCTTTCTGTGCGGTTTTATTGATAAAAATTGACTTTTTTGTAATTTGAAAATACATTATCATGGCGTTTTTAAGATTTGTTAAAGTACCCAAACACCAGCAATTTGAATACAAAACACGCTATTGGGACCCCAAGAAAGAAGAGCTGCAGGAGCGTTTGAAGCGCATCGAAGAAATGCAAGGTGCCGATCCGGAAGCGATGAAGGCGCGCATTTCGAGCGGCTTGCGCAGCCGGAGCTATGCCAATACGAGCTACCGCCGCCAGCAGGTGATGCGCTCCAATGTCACGCTTTTTGCCGTGGTAGTCGGGCTGGTGTTTGTCACGTTTTTGTTGTTGACCAGTTACCTGCCGAGACTGGTGGAGTTTTTTAAATAATTGTGGCGGACAGGAACGTTACACATCCTGAAACGGAGAAAAAACCGACAGATCAGATGACAGATGTCATTCAGTTATTGCCCGATGCTATCGCAAACCAGATTGCTGCCGGGGAGGTGATTCAGCGCCCGGCCTCCGTGGTAAAGGAATTGATGGAAAATGCCATTGATGCCGGCGCCACCAGCGTAAAACTGATCATCAAGGATGCGGGGAAAGTGCTCATTCAGGTCATTGACAACGGCAGCGGCATGTCGGAGACGGATGCGCGCATGAGCTTTGAGCGCCATGCTACCTCCAAGATACGCAGCGCCGAGGAGTTGTTTGCCATTCGCACGATGGGCTTTCGCGGTGAAGCGCTGGCTTCCATTGCAGCGGTCGCCCAGGTGGAGATGCGCACGCGCCGCCAGGCGGATGAACTGGGCACGCGCATCGTGATCGAAGGCTCGGAGGTGAAAGCACAGGAGCCCTGCCAGTGCCCGGTGGGTACGAGTATTTCGGTGAAGAATTTATTTTACAACGTGCCGGCTCGTCGTAATTTCCTGAAAAGCAGCTCCGTAGAAACGCGGCACATCATCGACGAATTTCAGCGCATAGCCCTGGCGCACCCCGATATTTTTCTTTCGATGCACCACAACAACGTCGAAACATTTCACCTGACCGGCGGTAATTTGCGGCAGCGGGTGATTGGTGTTTTTGGCAATCATTGCAACAAAAAGCTGGTGCCCATTACCGAAGAAACCGACGCGCTGAAGCTATACGGTTTCGTCGGTAAGCCCGAGTATGCCAAGAAAACCCGGGGCGAGCAACTGTTTTTTGTGAATGATCGCTTTATCAAAAGCGGCTACCTGCACCACTCGGTGATGGGTGCGTACGAAGATTTGCTGCAGCCGGAAACCTATCCATTGTATGTCATTTTTATAGAAATTGACCCCAGGTACATCGACATTAACGTGCACCCAACCAAGCAGGAAATAAAATTTGAAGACGAGCGCCTGGTTTATAATTACCTGAAAGTGACCGTTCGGCACGCGCTGGGGCGCAATAGCATCACGCCGACGCTCGATTTTGACGATGATACCTCTATGGCTTCGGTGCGCATCGGTTCTTCTGTACCGACAAATGCTGATAAAGAATCCAGAATGCTGACCCTGCAAAGCAAAGCCAATGCACCGGACAATGAAGACAGCCGCCGACATGAGTCGAATCTGAAAAACTGGGAAAAACTCTACGCTAAACTGGCAGCGGGTGATTCCGACGATCTGCCCGACGAACTCCCGGAAACAGTGACGGTCGAAAGCAACTGGTCGGAACAGGAGGAAGGCGAAGGCACCATCACCGGGCTTTCGCAACAGCCTCACAAGGAGCCTTACCAGATACACGGGACGTATGTGGTCAATCATATCAAATCGGGCTTTCTACTCATCGATCAGCAGGCGGCACACGAGCGCATTTTATACGAACAATACCTGAACGTATTGCAGGATAAGGCGGCGTCTTCCCAGAAGCGCCTGTTTCCGAGTACGATTGAGTTGTCGCCCGGTGAGGCGGCTATCCTGCGGGATATGCTGCCGGATGTCAATCAACTGGGATTTGATATTCAGGAGTTTGGCGGCAATACATTCCTCATTCACGGGGTGCCTTCTGCGCTTTCCGACAATGCGGACGAGAGCAAAGTCATCGATCAATTGCTCGAACAATACAAAGAAAACCTGGAGCTAAAGCTTGATATGCGGGAAAATATTGCCCGCGCTATGGCTAAAAGTACCGCAATCAAACGCGGTCAGCTCCTAAACCGGGAAGAGATGCAATTGCTCATTGATAGATTATTTGCCTGCGAATTGCCGTACAAAAGCCCCACTGGTCGAAATTGTTTCATTACCTTTGAACTGGATGAACTGGAAAAGCGGTTTGAACAGTAATGTTTTTTCCGTTGTTAGTGGCTTGAGGTTGCAAACCCGATGGTCTTAAACTGAATTGCTGTTATGCTTCGAATATCTGACGTTGCCAAGCACTTGCTTATCATCAATGTATTGATGTTTCTGGCAAGTATGATTTTTTCCACCACTACCCTGGCGCTGCACTACCCGGCTTCTGATAAATTTATGCCGCTGCAGATCGTGACGCACTTTTTTATGCATGCCAATTTCATGCATTTGTTTTTCAATATGTTCGCGCTGGTGATGTTTGGCTCGGCATTGGAAACATTATGGGGGGCGCAGCGTTTTCTGTTTTACTATTTTGCCTGTGCGATCGGCGCTGCGGCGCTGCATTTGTTTGTAAATTATCTGGACTTTTCGCAAATGCAAACGGCCATTGATGCTTTCCGGTCTTCACCAGGCTATGACACTTTCTGGAGTTACTTCAAGCAAGTGCCGCTGGACCGGCTAAACCCGGAATACAAAGAAGCGGTGATGAGCATGAGCAGTGCCATACAGGACGGCAATACGCGCATCGTGCCCCAGGCGGTGGGGGCAATGGAGCAGTACCTGAAGTTCCAGATGGATATACCAATGGTGGGCGCTTCCGGGGCAATTTTCGGGCTGCTGCTGGCGTTTGGCATGAAGTTTCCGAACGCGGAACTGATGTTGATATTCCTGCCGATACCGATCAAAGCGAAATATTTTATTCCGTTTTTGATGTTGCTGGAATTGTACCTGGGTGTTAATAATTTCTCGTGGGATAATATCGCACACTTTGCACATCTGGGTGGCGCACTGGTGGGCTTGCTCATCATCCTGTTGGGTCGGTTTTTCAATGCAGAGTATTAAAAAAACTTTAATGCTTCCTGCAGGAAAAACTTTTCCGCATGGATGGAATTACAATCTTGTGATAAAATGTCCGGAATCGGAAAAATCATTTCGTACGATTTCTGTAAGTTGCGGATTGGCACGAAAAATGTTATAAATCAATTCATTTTTTGTTTTCACTTGAAAAACAGGCGCGAAGTCTATATTTTTGATACAAATTTTAACAATGCTCATTTTTAATATGATCTGTAATGTTTCAGTCTATTTGGGAAGATGTTAAGCGGGAGTTCGGGTACGGCAATATGGTGACGCGCATCATCATCATCAATGTCGTGGTATTTGTGCTGGTCAATCTGGTCAAGATCATTCTATTCATCAGCAACGGCGGCACACCTTCGTCCGCGTTCGACGATATATTAAATTTTTTCTGCATGTCTGCTGACTGGCGGTTCGTGCTTACGCATCCGTGGGTGCCGTTCACCAGTATGTTTCTGCACGAAGGGTTTTGGCACATCCTCTGGAATATGCTCTTTCTCTACTGGTTTGGGCGCATTGTCGGTGATTTTATCGGCAATCAGCGCATCCTGCCGATCTATCTGCTGAGCGGTCTGATGGGGGGTGTTTTTTACTTCGTATCCGAGAACATCCTGGCTTCGGGCAATCCCGATAGCTTTGCGCTCGGGGCTTCGGGCGCTGTGATGGGAATTGTCGTGGCTTCGGCTTTTATTTCCCCCGATTACATCATGCGGCTCTTGTTTCTGGGGGATGTGAAATTGAAATACATCGTTCTGGTACTTGTATTTTTAGATTTAATTTCCATCGCCAATAACATCAACACCGGCGGGCACTTCGCGCACCTGGGCGGCGTGGCAATGGGCTGGTTGTTTGTGCATCAGCTTCGCAACGGCAATGACCTGGCCATGCCGATCAATAATTTCTTTACCCGGGTTTCCAATTTTTTCCAGGGCGTGACCGAAAGTCGCGAACCTCGCCGTGGCCCGCGCATGGCTTACAAAAACCCAAACAAAACCAAGCGTTCTGCCGCAGGCAAACGGGCAGAGCCTACGACCGACGAGGAGGATCTCTCGCATCAGGAGCAAGTGGATGCCATTCTCGATAAAATTAAGCAAAATGGCTACGACAGCCTGTCAGAAGCAGAAAAAGAATTTTTGTTTAATGCCAGTAAAAAGTGATCGGTGCAAAACATACTGCGGTGGTCCAATCTCATCCTGATCCTGCTTACGCTTCTGGCGTACCTGACGCCCTACGTTAGCCCGGTTCGTTTCTGGCCACTTTCTTTTTTTGGGCTGATATACCCCTGGTTGTTGTTGCTGAATTTTCTTTTCATTCTTTTCTGGGCAATCCGGCGCGACGGCTATGTCTGGTTTTCGGTAGCCTGCATCCTTTTGGGGTGGGGGCATGTGCAGCGTATCATCGGTTTTAATATCGACAATCTGCCTGCGGAAAAAGCGATCGGCATTTATTCTTTTAACACCCACGGCTTCAAGCACGTCAGTGATCTGGCGACGCCTGCCTCCGTAGAAGATTTTGCCGTTATTTTTGAAAAAAACAAAGTTGATATTATTTGCATTCAGGAATTTTCCTCGCTCGAGAAGCTTTCCCAACCCCATGCAGCATTTTTAAAAAAAGAAAAAGGACTAAAACACGTTGCCCGCGAATCGGAGCAGGACCTGGCCGTTTTTTCAACTTTTCCAATCAAAAAATCACAAACCGTCAAGTTCAATGCCTCCAATGGTTATCAAATAACCGAC
>CAZFBU010000148.1:0-4867 GCA_964517175.1 uncultured Saprospiraceae bacterium | reverse complement strand
CAAAAAATCACAAACCGTCAAGTTCAATGCCTCCAATGGTTATCAAATAACCGACGTAGATATTCGGGGACAAATCGTGCGTATTTTCAACATTCACCTGCAAAGCAATGCCGTTTCATCCATTGCCGAACAGGTGGCTACCAAAGGCGACCTGAAAGAACGCGAAACCTGGCTCAACATTCGCGGCATGGCTGCCCGGTTCAAGCGTGCCGCCCAACGGCGGGCGGTGCAAGCCGAAGAAATTGCGGCACAAATTGCTCAAAGTCCTTATCCGGTTGTTGTCGTCGGTGATTTCAACGACGTGCCGCAGTCCTACACCTACCACGTGATCAGCAGGGGCCTCCAGGATGCCTTTCGGCAAAGCGGCACCGGTTTCGGATTTTCTTACCTGGGGCGTATTCCGGCGCTGCGCATTGATTATATTCTGACGGCACCGGCTTTTAAAGTGCAGGCTTTCGACCGGCACCGGACGTCTTTCTCCGATCATCGCGCCGTTTCGGTCCAATTGCTGTTAAGAGAAAATTAAAACCACCTCATATCCTGCATTTTATTCGCTTTTAACGCCGCAGGTGCTTATTTTTGCGCCGAAATACACAACCATGCAGCAGATTCAAATCAACAATAGCCTGACCCGAAAGAAGGAAGTATTCGAACCCATACACGAAGGATATGTAGGTATGTACGTGTGCGGACCAACCGTTTACAGCGACGTGCACCTGGGCAACTGCCGTACTTTCATCAGCTTCGATATCATTTTCCGGTATTTGCAGTTTCTGGGGTATAAAGTTCGCTACGTGCGCAACATCACCGATGTGGGCCACCTCGAAGGCGATGCGGACGAAGGCGAGGATAAAATTTCTAAAAAGGCGCGACTGGAACGATTGGAGCCTATGGAGATCGTACAGAAATATACCAACGGCTTCCACGAGATGATGCAGGTTTTCAACGTGCTGCCGCCGAGCATCGAGCCGCGCGCCACGCAGCATATTATCGAGCAGATCGCAATGGTGCAGAAGATTCTTGACAATGGGCTGGCTTATGAGCAAAATGGTTCGGTGTATTTTGATACGGAAAAATTCGCCAAAGAAAAAGAGGTATATGGCAAGCTGTCCGGTCGGGTGCTGGAAGACTTGCTGACGGAAACGCGGGAAAACCTGAAAAACCAAAGTGAGAAAAAGCATCCGGCGGATTTCGCCATCTGGATGAAAGCAGCCCCGGAGCACCTGATGCGCTGGCCTTCGCCCTGGTCGGAAGGCTTCCCCGGCTGGCACCTGGAATGCTCGGCGATGAGCACGAAGTATCTGGGGCAGACGTTCGACATTCACGGCGGGGGCAATGACCTGAAATTTCCGCACCACGAAAACGAAATCGCGCAGAACTACGGCGCTTGCAATTGCCAACCGGCAAATTACTGGATTCATACCAACATGCTGCTGCTCAACGGCAAAAAAATGTCGAAGAGCGACGGCAATACGATTTCCCCGCAGCAGTTATTCACCGGCGACAGCCCGCACGTGAGCAAGGGCTACAGCCCAATGGTGGTGCGCTTTTTCATGCTGCAGGCGCACTACGGTAGTCCGCTCGACCTCACCGATGAAGCGCTGCAAGCTGCAGAAAAAGGCTACCGCCGACTGATGGAAGCCAGCAAAACACTACAAACGCTGGAAGCTGCCAAGTCTTCAAATCCGGGCGACCTGGACAAGGAAATCAACGATACGATCGATTCGGCTTTCGCCAATATGAGCGACGATTTCAACACGCCGAAAGCGCTGGCAAATCTGTTTGAATTGGTGACTAAAATCAACGCATTTAAAGGCGGACAACTGGATATTGCACTGATCTCCGCAGAAACCCTGGCGCGATTAAAACAAACGTTCCGGGATTTCATTTATAATATCTTTGGATTGCTGGATGAAGATCACAGTAGCGATGACAACGGCGTCGTGGATGGTTTGATGCAGCTCATCATCGAAATGCGCGCCGAGGCGCGCGCCCGCAAGGACTGGGGCACGTCCGACAAGATTCGCGACACCCTGAAAGCACTCGATATTCAGCTAAAAGACAGCAAGGAAGGTACGACCTGGAGCAAAGGGTAACGCCGATTCAAAAAATTTAAATTTATGCGAAGAATGGTTGCGGTTCTGATTTGTTGGAGTTTATTTATGTCAGCTTCTTTCCCTCAGGAGCGAGGGCAACTGACCGTTTCCATTGAAAATGTGGAGCGTTCAAATGGTTCGGTGTTCGTGGCTATTTACGACGATGCTGCTCGCTTTCTGGAAGACGGTGCCAATCCGTACGGTAAGATTATCCCTTTGACGAAAAAGTCAGTTTGTACGGTCACTTTTGATGATCTGCCTTTCGGACCGTACGCAATCGCCGTTTTTCACGATCAAAATGAAAATGGAAAACTGGATCGGAATCTGTTTGGCATCCCGACCGAGCCTTATGCTTTCTCGAATAATCCGACCGTGAAATGGAGCAGCCCGACCTTTGCGGAAGCCAGCATCAAATTTGGCGAAAGCCGAAAAAGCATCCGCGTGGAACTTCGTCGCTGGAAAAACCATTGATGTTTTTGTACGAATTGTATCTTCCGGGTCAAAAATATACCCTTACCTGTTGCTTATAATGAAACAAAACCCGATATTTGCAGTCGCTTTTTGAAATGGTGTGGTAGCTCGGCTGGCGCGCGCAAATTACGGAAGCGTAGCGAAGTTTCATTTGCCGCGTCCCGTATGCGGAGCATCGGGATCAGAGCGCTATTTAAAAAAGCATTGACATATGGCGTGGTAGCTCAGCTGGTTAGAGCGCAGGATTCATAATCCTGAGGTCGAGTGTTCAAGTCACTCTCACGCTACGAAATCAAGATGCAAGTGCTTGTCCTCAGGTGCTTGCATCTTTTTTGCCCGGTAAAGGGCTTTTAGCCGGTCGTTTTTTGGTTTTTCATCGATCTCATGGAGGCATTTGTCACTTGTCTGCAAACTGACTTTCATCATTGTTTTTCTGTGCCGGTGCTGCCATCTTGCAGATAAAAAAGAATGAACTACAAAACGCTCACAATCTGGATATTTGTCGTTCTTGTTTTACTCGTTGCACTGCTGTTTCTCTTCCCCACTCCTTTTATTATCTGGCTTAGCATCATCGGGTTGCCGGTACTCATTGTTGTGCAGACCATCATCGTATTGCGCGCCAAAGACGAAAGCAAGCACACCTTTGGCGATGATAAATGGTACGACGACCGGGATTGATGAATATCAAAACCCAGGGGTGAGCTTTGTCATTGTGCTTTCAACGCCGAACGGCTAATTTAGCACTATTAATCACAGCATATAAAGCCAAATTACAACTATGACAATGCCGGATAAAACCATTCATCCCTTTCGCGTAAAACAAGCCGTCGTCGCTATCAAATTGGGCGAAACCGATGATGAACTGCTCGGTTATCTTGATTTTTTCGCGAAGCAGGTTTCCATTGAGGCTGCGCAGTACATTCACGTCTTACCAACTTTCGACCTTTTTAACACCATGTTCAGAAAAGAAGGCGAGGGGATGGTCAGTAATTTTGAACTGAATGAAGCGACGCTCCATGAGATGAAAACCCGAACACAGCAGGAGCTGTCGAAGCAACGGATTGATAAAGTTGCTTTTGATGTGCGAGAGGGCAATCCGCTGGAGCAACTGCTGCAAACGGCGGAGCAGACCCACGCCGACCTGGTGATCGTCGGGCAGTCGGGTGCGAGTAGCAACCACGGCATTTTGGCCAGAAACCTGGCGCGCAAAACCAATTGCAGCGCGCTGATCGTACCGGAAAAATCCAAGCTGCGGCTTCGCAGAATTTTAGTGCCGATTGACTTTTCGGTCCATTCGGTGGAAGCCTTCAAAATAGCGGTAGGCATCAATAAACAGCTGGCAGAGCCGGCAGAAATCGTTTGTCTCAATATATACGAAACGCCGAGCCTGGCTGCCGTTTACATTGGCAAGCGCACCGAAGAACTGCGGGAAATCGTGGAGAAAGACCGCATGGAGTCATTTAAATTATTTTTGGAAAACTATGGCGCAGAGCAGGCAGCAAACATCAAAACCAAGCTCATCGAAAACCGCGTGGGCGATATCGGCACTTATATTATGGATTATGCCGATGAAATTGATGCTGACATGATCGTCATTGGCGCTAAAGGGCACTCCCGGGTAGAACGCCTGCTGCTGGGCAGCGTCACCGAGCGCTTGCTTTCAGAAAATGAAGCAATACCGACTTTAGTTGTAAAATGATTCTGAAGTGTGTATTAATTATTTATTTACAAAATCGCAAAGCCATGATTATTACAAACAACAAAAAGATACTGGAAATTCAGCAGGAATTTCAGCAAAAGTTTTCGTATCTGCGCATTCAGTTTTATGGAAAGCCGCACGAAGCGGGCGAAGGCTCGGCGGTGAGCGAGCAATTGCCAAATGACAAAACGATTGGCGAGGTGCGCAAAAAGCACGAAGAAGGCAACTTTGAGATCAAGGAAAATATGACCGTAGCTGATTTTGAAAACAAGTTTTATCAAAAATTCGGCTTGAGCGTTCAGGTCTTCCGAAAGTCGGGTTCGATGTGGATGCAAACCACTTCCACGGATGGCTGGACGCTGGCAGAGCAAAACCGGAAGGGTGAATCTTCAGAAAAGGCATTTATTGAAAAATATGGTTCTTGACTTTGGCGCTGTTTCATGCGCGGAAAAGTACAGAACAGATCGCAAATGTACTTCGTAATAAAGGCTAATTTGGCTTTTGCGACTTATAAGGGTGGCTATCGCGAGGTGGCTGCCCTTAGTCTTCTTACCCAAAATTCCCTTGCACATAGTTTGCGGTAAGCTCCTGCTGTGGCTTG
>CAZFBU010000147.1:0-10427 GCA_964517175.1 uncultured Saprospiraceae bacterium | reverse complement strand
GGATGCAAAGATAAGAAAGGAGCGAATGGATTAAAGCCTTAGTTTGACTTTACTACTTTTTTTTTGCTGTGCTCGCCGTGCTCTGGGTTGCGAGATGATCGAGCAGCCAATTGCAACCTATTAGCGGGTAAGCTTAGGATGAGAAGCGGAACGCTGCTTTCCCAAATATCACCGACTGCTGAGCAAGGACAAATGGTCAGCCAGGCGGCTATCGGGCGTGCTACTCAAGTAGTTGCTTGTTGCTGCTTTCGTTGGCACCGACGAAGCCCTGGTGTTTGGCTTTGACGATACGATCGAACGGCGCTGGGGCACCCAGATCGGAAGTTATTCCCAAAAATTCGCCACCTTTGGTTCTTGCTTACGCAAGCCGTGGCTTGACGCCCCGAAAAGTAGTAGAGTTAAATTATAGTCAATTTAACCTATTTATCATTTGTAGAGTTCCCTAGAGATTGGTTTTTCTTTTTGTGTCATGCTTTTCCTGAATTCTCATCTGCTCGCGCAACGTGCCATAAATAGGATTAAACTTGGCATACATAAAAATCAACCTGCCATTATCTGAACTGCGATGACCATGATGGCGTCGGCGATAGGGGGCGTGCTTATTAAAAACAGTAACTCAAGCACCGTCATGACATTCTGAGTATCACTCCTTATCCGCTTACTATTTCTTGCATCGCATCAACTACCACCTCCAGAAACTCCCGCTGAATGCTCCCCGTTTTATCTTTGTTGTACCACTTTTGCGTTGCTATGGATAGTTTGTCGTAGCGGGTCTTTCGAGCCGCCTTGTCGGTCAATTCTTTCATCGCTTGAATCTCCGGTAGCAGTATCGCCTGCAATTCCGTCGGGCGCGGTCCCCAGTCGCCAAGCACTTCGAGCGTCTCTGCATCCAGGATGATGACTTTGGGAATGGAGCGGGCACCATCGGTCAGAAAGGCATCCATGATGTCGAGGTGCTCATCCCGCAGGATGAATCGCAGATCGATCTTAGCATTGACTTTCGCCATTTTATCCAGCACCGGCACGATTTGCGCGGCGTCGCCACACCAGGCTTCGGTGATCACCAGCCAGACCATTCGTCGCTCCAAAGATGCCAGTTTTTCAATCGTTCCAGCCGATAACACCGTCTTTTTATCCAGGCGTTCCATTCGCATGGCATTCATGCGCGTGTAGTGCAGCATAGCTTCGCTGTGGTTGTTGCCGGTCGTTTTATTTTCCATCAATAACTTTCCCGTCAGTTGCCGATACGCTTCGTACGTCATGGCGGTATCAACAATAACCCGATTTATCTTACTCATGTCGTTGCATTAATTTAAATAGTAAATACCAAAAAGAGAGTCATTGTTCAAACATTAACGCAGGAGCAATTGCAACTGTCGCAGTTGAGACTGATTGTCCGGATTATAAATGGCATTGACAACATTTTCAAATTCGCCCCGGGTGAGGTGAAAAGAAATGGAAGCCGCCAGTTGATTGGCTTCGCTGGGGCGGTAGGTAAAGCGCACCACGTCGAAATTTTCTTCGCCGAGCAAGTCCGACACAAAACCAATGCTTGTATCCTGCTCGTATTCCTGCAAAGCAATGATCTGCCCGGCAATGCCCAATGGGTTCAGCAGTGCCTGGATAATACCCTGGCGGTCGCTCGGCGGAATCTCCTCGATGCGCTCTGAACTGGTGATCTGCACCAGCACGACGCCGCTCGTATTTTCCTGTATCCAGTCTTTAAAAACCTGAATAAACCGCGTAGCAGAAAGAATGCCGTAATTGTCGCGGAGTCCGGCGTCCATCGCTTCCAGCCCCGGGCTTGCCGGCAGATAAACATTGGGCAGCACGTAGGGAAAGCTTGCATTCATGCGCAAGGCTGAGGTGAATCGCAAATTATCGGCATCCTGCTCGCGGAAGAGCCAGCCAAAATCCACCGCATCCACCTCCACGGCCGCGCTGTTTTCCGGGCTGACCGGCGGTCGCATCATAAACGAAACCCCTTGTGGTGAAATGACCAGCCGTCGGGCGTCATTGACGATCATCGGTGTGACGTACATCATCGGGATGATGCCCAGGCGCTCGGGTTTGCGGTAAGCGGACAGCGGTTTGTCGAGGATTTTTCCGGTATTTTCGTTGAATTGCTTTTCAAAAATGTACCCCCGATCTTTTTGGTATTTGTAGCCGCCGTATTTGAAGGTTGCCCAGGGCAAAAACATGTCATTTGAAACGATGGTAAAGGCAATCGAATTGAGCAAATCGCGCGAAACATGCCGCAGATGCGCCGTATCATAAAGTTGAATAGGTTCGCCCAATTGCTTGCGCAGCATAAGCTCCCGCATATAGCCCATGCCGATCATCCCGCCGGATGCGCCGGTGATGAGCGCCGTTTGGTTGAGCAGACCACCGTTGAGCAGGCTGTCGGCGGTTTGCACTACCTGCACCGTCCAGGTTGCCGAGCGCAGCCCCCCGCCACTGACGCAGAGGAAGACCATTTTGGGCTTGTCATCGGGGTGCTTTCTGGCGCGTTGCAGCCAGTTTTCCAGAATGGCTTTGGTGTTGGTTTTATCTATTGCTACCTGCGGGCTATTGCTGTAATTGTGCAGTTTTTCGTAGGTGTAAATTGCTGGTGGCGCGTTGTACTTTAATCCGTAAGCTTTATTTTGGTAACTCAGTATATTGAAGCTGGTCACATAATTCAGGAACAGCATAAGTAAGATAAACAGCGTCACCCACCACTGGTCGAACCAATAGATCAGCGCCCCGATGATTGCCACGATCACGCTGCCGAAAATAAGGACGCTTGCTGCCGCCGGAATCCGAAAAACCGGAAAGTCCATCAATTGCCCCAGCCCCATGAGCAGCAACATGCTCAATAGCTGAATCACCAGCGCATTGAGGTGGTTTTGCCGGAAAATATTCATTAGCAGGCGCGAGTCGTAGTGCGCCACGCTTCGCACCGCCCTGGGCGCGAAAGATTCCGTGAGGTAAGTCGTCACCTTCCAGCGGCTGGTATCCTGTTTGATGATGTCCAAATCCACGCCACGACGACCGGGCGCGATGTTTTTGGTCATATCCGGTGGCACATCCAGCCGGTGACCGTAGGAAAAAATATCTTTATTTGTAAAGTAAAAATAGACGATATTCAGCACGATGAGCGTGAGCGCCCCGAAGAATACGCCCAGGCAGTTTTGAAAAATTTCCCAGGGAGGAAGTTCCTCGTATTTATTTTGAAAATGAATGATTGTACCCAGATAATAAGCAAGAAAAGCTAGCGGAATCAGCAGGTTATTAATGCTGAACTTCGTGAACGGACGCGATAAAGACGCCAAAAACGGGAAATAATGCGCCAGCAGCAAGTACGTCGTCAGGTTCCAGGTCATCATAAACCCGCCATAGGCAAAGCCGACGAAAAAAAAGCTCCAGAAATTGACCATACCCAGGTACTCCGGGTCAAGGAAAAGATAACGCAAGCCGAGCTTGAAGCCCAGCGAGCCGGAGATCAGCAACACAATAAATAACCATACACTAATAAGCAGTTGGTGACTTCGGAGGTGCAGCACCAGCAATTGTAAGGGAAAAGAGAAAAAAACGTCCTCGAATCGTTTTCGCATCGTATCGATCAAGCTTTAGCACAGGCGATCATATCCTGCGCGTCCTATTTAAATGTTTCCTTTCAATGTACAACATCTTGCGAAAATTCGCTAAAAAAATCGCAGAAAAGGACGGAGCGTTTACAATTTTACGCTTGGGGTTTCCTTGTTTAAGCTGGATTTGAACGGCAATAGAACTTATTTTATAAATAGTCGGTTTTTAGATTAGATAGAAAATGGTTAAAAGTACAAAGCATGCTAGTTGAAATTCCAAATCAATTACTAGAAAATGCCGGCATTTCGGAGAATGACATTCTGTTGAGAATTGCAATTATGCTATTTCAAGAGGAAAAATTAACGCTCGGACAGGCTAGCAAGCTAGCTGGCATCGATCAAATTAATTTTCAAAAGGAATTAGCTCAACGAGATATTCCCATCCATTATGGCGAAGAAGAATATAAAAAAGATTTAAAGACAATTCGTCGCATCCCTTAACTTTCCTGTATGGTCATTATTTCAGATACTTCTCCCATTGCCAATTTGATCGTCATTGGTCAACTTGATTTTCTGAGAGATTTATTTTCTGAAATAATTATTCCGGAAGCGGTGAATCAGGAAATCCTCTTTTTAAAGCAATCCGGAAAAGACATTCAAGCTTACGAAAACGCTGATTGGTTAAAAATAAAAAATCCGAAAGATGAGGCAAAGGTGGAAAGCCTAAGAAAAGATTTAGATGCCGGAGAAGCGGAAGCGATCGTTCTTGCCCTTGAGTTAGAATGCGATTTGCTACTCATTGATGAACGCCTCGGCAATAAAATTGCGGCGGAATATGGCTTGCATACAGTGGGCCTTCTGGGTGTCCTGATTAGAGCAAAGCAAAAAAATATTATTGCAGAAATTAAGCCCCTTATGATTGATCTGAAAGAAAAAGCTGGCTTTTGGATCGGACAAAAATTATTCGATCAAATTTTACGAGATGAGGGAGAAATTTGATTCGATAATTAGCATTGATAAACCCGCTTCCTTTTTCCCAAAGTCCACGCAAAAAACTAAATTTGCAGCCATCCTGCGGAACGGGATTCCTTCGGAATGCGTTGCGTAATTGAAATTTTACCATGTCGGACTTCGCTCGTATAGAAGTTTGACGCAAAATGTACAACCAAAATGATAAAAATCACACTCCCCGACGGTAGTGTTCGGGAGTACCCCAAGGGTACCACCGCTATGGAAATCGCGCTGTCGATCAGTGAGGGCCTGGCGCGCAATGTATTGGCAGCAAAAGTAAACGGTGAGGTGTGGGATTCGACCCGCCCGATCCATGACGACGCGACCCTGCAGTTGTTAACCTGGAATGACAAGGAGGGCAAATCTACCTTCTGGCACTCCTCCGCCCACCTGATGGCGGAAGCGCTGGAAGCATTGTATCCGGGTGTGAAATTTGGCATCGGACCGCCCATTGAAAATGGTTTCTACTATGATGTCGATACCGGCGACCGCGTGCTGAGCGCCAATGACCTGGAAAAAGTGGAGCAAAAAATGCAGGCGTTGGCAAAGGAGAAAAAAGAATACATCCGAAAGGACGTCTCCAAAGCTGACGCGATCAAATACTTCGAAGAAAAAGGCGATCAATACAAACTTGAATTGCTCGAAGACCTGCAGGACGGGCAGATCACCTTTTACGAACAAGGTAATTTCGTGGATTTGTGCCGCGGCCCGCACATTCCCGATACCGGCAAGATCAAAGCCGTGAAGCTGCTGAGTCTGGCGGGCGCATACTGGCGCGGCGATGAAACGCGTCCGCAAATGACGCGCATTTACGGCATCACTTTCCCGAAGCAAAAGGAACTGACCGAATACCTGCACATGCTGGAGGAAGCCAAAAAGCGCGATCACCGCAAGCTGGGCGCGGAGTTGGAGCTTTTCATGTTTTCGGAACGCGTGGGCGCGGGTTTGCCAATCTGGTTGCCAAAAGGTACGCAATTGCGCGAGCGACTGACCAAGTTCATGCGTGATGAGCAGGAAAAGCGCGGCTATAAAATGGTCGTTACACCGCACATTGGCAAGAAGGAATTGTACGTGACTTCCGGTCACTACGAAAAATACGGGCAGGATAGCTTCCAGCCAATTCACACACCACGCGAAGGCGAGGAATTTTTGCTGAAGCCGATGAACTGTCCGCACCACTGTGAGATTTACGCGAATAAACCGCATTCGTATCGGGATTTGCCACTGCGCATCGCAGAATTTGGCACGGTGTATCGCTACGAACAGAGTGGGGAATTGCACGGCTTGTCGCGCGTACGCGGCTTCACACAGGATGATGCACATATCTTCTGCACGCCGGAGCAGGTGAAATCGGAATTTTTAAATGTGCTGGATCTGACGCAGACGGTACTGTCGAAGGTTGGTTTTGAGAATTTTACGGCGCAGATTTCCCTGCGCGATCCGGATGATCCGGACAAGTACATCGGTTCGCCCGAGAACTGGGAAAAGGCAGAACGCGCGATCATTGAAGCAGCAGCAGAAGCTGGCTTAGAGACGGTTACAGAACTCGGCGAAGCCGCTTTCTACGGGCCGAAGCTCGACTTCATGGTGAAAGATGCCATCGGTCGCTCCTGGCAGTTGGGTACAATTCAGGTCGATTACAACCTGCCCGACCGTTTCCAACTGGAATATACGGGGGCCGACAACAAGCCGCACCGGCCGGTGATGATCCACCGTGCGCCATTTGGCTCAATGGAGCGCTTTATCAGCATTCTGATCGAAAACACAGCCGGAAAGTTTCCGCTGTGGCTGGCGCCGGAGCAATATGCACTGTTACCGATCAGCGATCAGTATATTCCGCATTGCGAAACGATCAAAGCCAGGCTGTCTGCGGAGGATATTACCGGCTACATCGACGATCGCAATGAAACCATTGGCAAGAAAATCCGCGATACGGAAGTGAAAAAAGTGCCGATTATGCTGATCGTTGGCGAACAGGAAGTGGAAAAAGGCACCGTTGCCGTGCGCATTCAAGGCGAAGGCGACAAGGGCAGTATGGCGCTCGACGAGTTTGTCAGGTATTTTAAATCAATTTTGTAATACCAACGGATGTGGCGCACTTCGAAGGTGTGCCACATTTTTTTTTAAATACTTGCAGCTTTTAAAGCAACCTTGGCACGATTTCTGTTATCTTTTTGTTAGTATATTTCAATTTATTGTGTAAGAACTGTTAATTTTTTGGTAAGCTTATCGCGAATAGTTGAAATATTCCGATATATTGTTTTATTTTACATCCAAGTACAACCCAAAAACGATAAAAACATCTTTGCATGAAAAAAACTTTACCTCTTTTTCTTTTCATTGCTCTTCTGACCCCGGTTGTAATGCAGGGCGATGCTGGTTTCGCATTTGATACCCGCAAAATTCAAATCGTAACTTCATCAGCAGATACGCCGAATATCAGGATTTACCCTAATCCGGCAACGGATTACATCGAGCTGAGCGAAAATAGCAAGGTTGCCAGAATTATTGTATTCAACCTCGTTGGTCGGGAAATGAAGCGTTTCAATGCTTTTACCGGCCAGAAGTATTACGTCGGCGATCTGGAGCGCGGACTTTATCTCGTGCAACTACTCGATAAAGAAGATCAGACCATCGTTACGCAACGGGTGAGCAAGCGGTAGCCTAATCCGTTCGCTTCCTACCAAAATGGTCAGATGATTAGCTTCATCTGACCATTTTTTTTACAGCAAATGCCGGTTTTCAAATACGCCCACCTCCCCTGCCTCCACAAATCCGGCGCGCCGATAAATACCCAGCCCGTCCGGCGATGCCTGCAATACGGCGATACCTGCCCCCCTGCCCTTTGCTTCGCGCAGCAGCGCCTGAAACATCCGCGCGCCAAAGCCCTGCCCCCGCTGGTCGGCTCGGGTGGCAATATCGTAAATGCCAGCGGTGCGCGCAGTCACGAACAAAGCTCCGGTGGCGACCGCTTTTCCTTTGCAAATGCCCAGGTACAACTGCGAAGCTATCCTCTGCTGCCCATAGTAGGGCGCTATGCGCCGGTAGTAGGCCCGAATTTGTGCCGCTTCGTCGGAAGTCCCAAACAGCGCAGCAATCAGCCCTGCGAAAGTGTGCAAGTCGTTTTTGTTGGTGACTGGTTTTACAACAAAATCCTCCCGGTCCGCTGGCGGAAGCTGCAAATTTTGCAAATCAGCCCACATGCCGATGTTGACTTCCACTTCCGGCAGTTCGTATTCGGTGAGTACCTCGCTAATCTCAGGGTAAGAAGGAGAATCAAATACCCAAAGCGCCATCGGCAACTGCTGATCGGTGAAGTAATCCACTGCGGATTCCAGCAACGGCTCGATAGCTTCCGGGGCGGTTTCCCGCAAAACAGACACATTGAAGGTATCGGAGGGAAGACCGCAGTGCACCCGAACGTATTGGGGATCATTTACAACCGACATACCCGGCGCCAGGTTGGCGAAATAAGCAGCTTTGGCAATGAAGTTTTCACGGATGAGGTTAAGGGGGTTCATTATAATGATTTTTCATACGAACAGCTATCCGTGCAAAAAAAGTTCCGGCAACCCGGGTAGTTGTGCCTATCAAATCGCTTTTATTATAGGCAAGAGCATTTGTTGAACCAGTGCGTGTAATTATGACAAGCCCTTGCGATCGCTAGATGGTGAGGTTTTTGTGGCTTATTAAATGTAACCTAAATAGCAAAAAATTGTATCTTGCCATAGTAACCTCAACGCACAGTCTATGCCGCAAGTACATCCGGATTTTGTAGGGCGGGAGATACAACTCCGCGAATTTGAACGTTCCCTTGAAGAAGTTCGCGGGAAGCGAAGCCTCTTATCTTTTTTCAGACCTGCAACCGTAATGACCGACTACCCCAGGATATTTCTTTTTCATGGCGAGGGAGGCTTCGGCAAATCTGAATTATTGAAAGCCTGCTGCCACCGAGCCACAAAGCGCAAATTCAAAGTTATCCACTTGGATTGGGACGAATACTACAAAGCCAAAAATTCCCTGCCCAATACCAGCCGTAAAATGATCACGGCGCTCTACACGGTTTTGACCGAGCCAGAGCACAAAATTGCCAATTATTTCAATGACTATCTAAAAGTCGAAAAACAAGTTGAAAACATCGCCGACAAAGTCGAGCGCATCTGGCAGTCGGATATGTCCAAAACGTCTGAATTTGTTGTAAAAGCGAGCAGTGGGCTTGCCGCCGCGAAAGGAGTCCCCATTCCCAAACCCGCACAAGAAGTGATCGCCTCGGGTGCCAATGTCTTGCAACAAGAGTTCCGCCGCAACGTCATCAACTATCTGCGCAAAAACCGCAAAATGCAACGGGAGGAAATTGATTTGTACGAAAACAACGAACGCGCACTGACCCAAGCGCTCGTCAAAGGCATTGTCAATTTGAGCAAAAGTACGCCACTGGTGCTCGCCATTGACACGTACGAACGCGTAGATGAACGCGATATAGATAACTGGATGCGGCGTGTCTTTCTGCGCGAACTGATCGAAAAAACGCCCCGCGTCTGTGTCGTTATTGCCGGACGCAAAAACCACATCACCGATTATCGAAATGACCTTCCCGATCATTTGTTGTACAAGTTGAATATGGATGATGTGCTCTTTGTAAAACAAGAGGTTGTCGCATTAGCCAAAAAATACAAGGTAGCGCTTTCGGAAGAGGATATCAAAGCCATTCAACGGGGCACGGAAGGTGTACCGCTGGTAGTGCGGGACGTGCTGACCCTCCTTCGCGATGGCAAAGATAAAGCAAGCGTGCTGGCTGATTTGGCAGAGCGACAAGGGGAGATCAAGTCTATTATCAATGGCATTGTTCAGCGGTTTCTGAAATATACCGAAGATGATGAGCAGGGAACAATGGATCGTCACCGCTGCTACCAGATTGCGATGCTCAAGGAATTCGATACCGGCATCCTCCAGCGCGCCTGGGATTTGGACGCCAAAGCGTTCAATAAAGAAATGGTCAGCTTGGCGCGACGGCATTCGTTCATTGATTCGCTGGAGTATCGAATGCACCAAAGCGTGCGCAGTTACTTACGCACAAATCTAATCAACAAAGTTCGCTCGGATAGCGCGGAAAGCCCACTGATTCGGGAACTCGCGGAACAACTCAACAATATTTGCCTGGAGCAATTAACGAAGCTGGAATCCGAACTGGAAAAGCTGGATATTTGCTTCGCTGACGAACGCTACACCAAAACGCTGGCGCATTACCTGCTTTGTGCCTGCTGGCGCGGAAAAGCCAATGCCTTCGAGTTATTCCCAGGCTACCTCGTAACATTGATGATCTTCGCCCCGGAGGTCATCGAGCCACTGGTACAAGAATTGCTGCCGCTCGTCGAGCTATTGCCCAATGCGCATCGCCCCGCGCTGCAGCAACTCTTCCAGGGCGTTTTAGCTTTTGAATACCTGGATTTTGAAAACTCGGAAATGAAACCCGCTGAGGCAGAAGTTCGCCTGTTCCAGAAGCTTACCCAAAACGACCAACTCAACGACACCGAGCGGGGGCTACTCGCTTTTCTGTACGGGCAGCACCTCATCCGGCAGGGCGACTGCCAACAAGCCATGCAGCAGTTGCAAGCCGCAGAAAAAGTGCTGCAAGCGTACCCCGACACCGCCGCCTGGCGCAGCGAGGTATTTTTCCGATTGGGGTATTTGACCCAGGAACGCCATCCCAATCCGGAGATTTGCTTACAGGCTTATAGCCGCGCCATCGAGCTGGACCCCGAATACGCTAACGCCTATTACAATCGCGGGAATTTGTATCAAAATATGGGGGAACAAAAGCTCGCTTTGAGCGACTACGACCGCGCC
>CAZFBU010000146.1:0-10442 GCA_964517175.1 uncultured Saprospiraceae bacterium | reverse complement strand
CTAGGCGATTTTGCCTACGATCGATTGAACAACAGGGCAGAGGAGACGAAATTAACATTTGCTTACCTGCTATCGGACGTGATGGATAGCGAGGAGGCGCTTTTGGAATCCTACTCCAAATTTCTAGATGAGAATAAAGACGACCTGAAGCAAGATGCGAAATAACAATAGCTTCTTTTCTTCCTTCCAAGTTTTCGCGACGGACTCGGTTATTAATTCCGAGCAGTAGCTTGCAAGGTGGATGCTGCGGCAAGATGTTGAATTCCAAAACACTTTTCTGATCTACTCACGGATAAAATTTCCGCTCCGGTCTGTCTTTTCTATATAGCTTTTCTTATTTTCCAAGTTAAACATCAAAACCCACCTATACAATGAAAAATATCCAACACCTGAAATTATTCCTATTGCTGTTTTTCAGTGGTTTAAGCGTTGTGGCTTTCGCGCAACAGGTTGACATGTCCATCTTTCACGGCATGCAGCCCCGCAGCATTGGCCCGGCGGGCATGAGCGGGCGTGTCACGGCGATTGCGGTTGATTTGAATGATGTGGATAACATCCTCATCGGCGCGGCGGCGGGCGGTATTTTCAAATCGGAAAACGCCGGGCACACCTGGACGCCGATTTTTGATAATGAACTCGCGGCTTCCATCGGTGACATCGCCATTTACCAAAAAAATCCGAACATCATCTACGTCGGTACGGGCGAAGGCAATCCCCGCAATAGCCAGAATAGCGGCTGGGGCATGTTCAAATCCATCGACGGCGGCAAAACCTGGCAGCACCTGGGTCTGGAAATGACGCGTCAGATCCACCGCGTGATCGTGCATCCCGACAACCCGGACGTGGCGGTCGTCGGTGCATCCGGCGCGACCTGGGGCGAGAGCGCGGAGCGTGGCGTTTTCAAAACCACCGATGGCGGCAAAACCTGGAAAAAGGTGCTCTACGTGAACGAGCGCACCGGCGTTTCTGACCTGGTGGTCGATCCATCCAATCCCAACAAAATGCTCGCCGGCATGTGGGAGCACCAGCGCTGGCCATGGTTTTTCAAGTCTGGCGGGCCGGGCACGGGCTTGTACCTGACGAACGATGGCGGCGATACCTGGGAAAAAATTTCCAATGGTTTGCCTGCGGGCGAATTGGGCAGAATCGGCTTGTCCTTCGCGCCTTCCAATCCGAAATACGTTTACGCTTACATCGAATCGAAAGACAATGGCGTCTATCGCTCCACCGATGGCGGTTACACCTGGCAGCGCATGTCGAAGCCCGGAGACAGTGGCATCGGCGGTCGCCCGTTCTATTATGCCGATATTTACGTAGATACAAAAAATGAAAATCGCGTGTATTCCATTGCTTCCACGGTGACCGTGACCGAGGATGGCGGTCGAAACTGGGAAATGTTTGCGCCCGGCAATAAAATTCACACCGATCATCACGCCTGGTGGTCGCATCCCGATGATCCGGATTTCATTATGATCGGGCACGATGGTGGTTTAAATATTTCGCATGATCGCGGGAAAAACTGGTGGTTTGCGGATAATCTGCCTTTGGGGCAATTTTATCACGTTCGCGTGGATAATGAATTTCCGTACAATATCTACGGCGGTTTGCAGGATAACGGTAGCTGGAAAGGTCCGAGTCGCACCTGGTTCAAGGGGGGCATTCGCAACATGTACTGGCAGCGCCTGAGCGTGGGCGATGGCTTCGATGTGGTGCCTGATCCTCAGAATCATTTGTATGGCTACGCGATGGGACAAGGGGGCGGATTGTTGCGCTATCATACAACTTCCGGTCAGTTGACGCAAATTAAACCCGTGCACCCCAACGGGGAGCATTTGCGCTTTAATTGGAATGCAGGTATTGGCATTAATTCGATTGACCAAAAGACCATTTACTACGGCAGTCAGTATTTGCATAAATCCTCGGATTATGGCAAAACCTGGGAAATTATTTCACCGGATTTGACCACGAATGACCCTGAAAAACAAGATTTAAAAACGGGCGGCTTGACATTGGATGCAACGGATGCAGAAAACCATACGACGATCATTGCGATTGCACCCAGTCCGCTGGATGCGCAAGTCATTTGGGTGGGCACCGACGATGGCAATGTGCAATTGACACGCGACGGCGGCAAGAATTGGACAAATCTCATCGGCAATATCAAAGGCGTACCGGCGAATACCTGGGTGCCGCACATTCTGGCGTCGAAGTACAAGGCGGGCGAAGCTTTTGTCGTGTTTGACGATCACCGTCGCAACAACTGGGATGCGTTCGTGTATCACACCGCCGATTTTGGAAAAACCTGGACGCGAATTGTTGATAATCAGGATGTTCGCGGCTATGTTTATACCATCGAGCAGGATCCGGAGGAGCCGAATTTGCTGTTCTGTGGTACGGAATTTGGCTTGTACATCAGTTTTGATGCAGGAAAAAATTGGAACGAATGGACGAACGGCTTCCCGACCGTGCCGGTGAGCGATCTCGTGGTGCAACCCACCGAGCACGATCTCGTCATCGCGACTTTCGGGCGGGCATTTTGGATTCTGGATGACATTCGCCCCTTACGGGAAATGGCAGCGCAAAGCACGCAAGCCGTTTTGAATAAAAAACTGCACCTGTTCCCGACGCCGGATGCGCATTTGATGATTGTGGGCGAATCCATCGGCTACCGTCAGGGCAAAATTGGCGATGCGTTGTACGAAGGTGACAATCGTCCTTACGGTGCGTTGATTTCTTATTATTTGCAGGATACAAAGCTGGAAAAACCGGCGGATGCGGAACCTTTTTGGGATCGGGTAAAAATTGAAATTTTGGATGGCAGCAAAGTGGTGCGTACGTTTTATGAAAATGCTAAATCCGGCGTAAATCGCGTGGATTGGAATTTGCGTGCGGATGGCGTGCGCCCACCGATGCGTCCGAAGCCGAGCCGTCCGGGCGCGCCGAGCCCGGGATTTGAAGTCGCGCCGGGCACATATCAGGTACGGGTGACATATGGCGATGCCAGCGAAATCGCTTACCTGGCCGTGAAAGCAGACCCGCGTCTGGAGGGCATTTCGCAAAGCGATATTGCAGCGAAAATGAAGCTGTTTGAAGAATATGAAAATCTGGTTGCCAAAACCACGGAGATGATGGACCATTTGCGCGAAGCGAAGAAGAGCCTGGATTTTCTAAATCAGAAGCTCGAAGAAAAATCCGAATTACAAACGAAACTAAAAGACACGCAAAAAGCCTTGCAAAATCTGATGGAGCAAGCCACCGGCGCGGAAGTGCAGGGCATTTACAGCGATCCGAATACGGTGCTGAGCCAGATGTTTGGCGCGAATCGCCTGCTCGATCATCCGCTGGTGCCGCCGAGCGAGAATCAGCGCAACCAGCTCAAGCATTTTGCGAAAGCAGTGAATAATTTTGAAGTCAATTACAGCAATTTCCAGAAAACGCACTTAGCACCCTTGCAACAGGAGGTTAAAATGAAGAACATCAACATTTTTGAATAATGATAGAGCTCCCGTAGGCTTGCCATTCAGACCTGCGGGAGCTTCTCGTAATCTAACTTCTAAAATCTGACGATCTAGTTTTTCACCTCAAACGGCACCGCCACTTTCGTCCGATCCCAGGCAAAAGTAATGACATCTTGCCCAGCCGCCGTTTTATCAAAAGCAATGGTGAACATTTCTACTTCTTCCATTGGAGCATCGACGTTCGCTTTTACGCGAAGGACATCTTCGTCGGGATAATACTGCGTACCCCAAAATGATATTTTGCTATTAAAAATAACCGTCCACTCATTGGCTTCGGGGATGGTGACGATGGAATATGTGCCCGCAGGCAGTGTTTTCCCGTCAATGATCAGGTCTTTAGAAGTAGTCAGTTGGGTCGGTTCGTTCGCGCCGGTGCGCCACCATTTGCCATAAGGGACGACGTTTCCTTCGCCAAATATCTCGCGTCCTTTTTTGGAGGGGCGGTTGTAAAAAACGGAAATTTCGGCGCCGTTCGTCCGGTAAGAGATGGTTTTTTCCGGGCTATGCTGCTTGGTATTTTTCAAGGAAATCTTGATGAAGGCATAGCCGCCGATGCCCAGCACCAAAACTGCAGCGATTACGATGAGCAGTACTTTTTTCATGTTCATTTTTTTAATGATACCAAGTTAACGCATTTGTTGTCTTAACAGTTTTGTAACATAAAAAACAGATTTGTCTTTTTTTGCAAAATGCACTAACTTACAGGCATTTATAACCCAAAATTCCTCTTTTATGAAAAATTACTCGTCTTTTTTCATGCTGGCGTTGTCCGCATTTTTTTTCACCGCCTGTGATCCCAGCCCCTGTGGCGATCCTGCGCTGGTTGAAATTCCGGCTACGGATGGCTCGGCACCGGAACTGACCTGGTACGTCACGCAAGCCAGCGAAACGCCCTCGGGCCCTATTTCTTCCATTGCACCACACACCGGCGCCACGATCAACATCTCTGCCAAAGCTACCGATCAGGTCAAGGTTTACCTCGTGGCTCGAGATGAGCAAAGCGGTATTCAGGATGTGAGTATGTCCGGCGGGTTCGGGCAAACTTGCAGTACGCCTTCCGGCGCCATTGCCGCCAGTGGTATGCTGCCGGAATTATCACAGGATTTAAGCTTTCTGACGGTTTGCGGTATGATCGAATGGAAACTTACGGAAATCCCGATTGATGTTGGTATGTCTTGCGGGGCGGGCAATACGCTTACCCAACTCGGCTTCGGGCTGACCGGCACCGCCAACAATAATGCCGGGGGCACCGCTACTTCCACGCTCAACATCAACGTCACGCCCTGAGTGGAATGATCGTTGCCGATTTTGCCGTCGGCAACGGTTGTTTTTTGGCGTTTTTCCTTGCGTCGCATTGATTTTTCCCGTACTTTTGTATTGATGGTATTGAAATTGTTTCATTTTAAGTCTAGCAGATTTCATTTTAGTTTTCCTTTCGGTTTCTAAATTCATCTTCGCTATGCTTGCTTGATTCTACATAAGAAGCATATTATTTTTTTCACACTTTTCAATTTTTTTTGTAATGAATATTTTTGTAGCAAAATTGAACTTCAGCACGCAGTCTGAAGATTTGCAGGACGTCTTCGAAGCTTTTGGTACGGTAGATTCTGCAAAGGTTATCATGGATCATTTCACCGGCAAATCAAGAGGCTTCGGCTTTGTTGAAATGCCAAATGACGACGAAGCCCTGAACGCAATCCAGGAGTTGAACGACTCGGAACTGGATGGCAACACCATCGTTGTTAAAAAAGCAGAACCACGCGGCGAACGCCGAGGTGGCGGCGGCAACCGTGGCGGCAATCGGGATCGTGGCGGCTACGGCGGCGGCGGTTATGGCGGCGGTGGCGGAAGCTACGGCGGCGGCGGCGGTGGTTACAACCGTAACAGATACTAATTCGAACTTGAAGTTATAGATTTAGTAGGACATCAGCCCTCTTTCAAGCCTTTGAAAGGGGGCTTTTCGTTACCAGTCATCCCGGCGGCGGCGCTTTCGGCGCAGATAATCTTCCCAAAACGCTTCCTCATCTTCTTCTGTCCATTCTTCTTCTTCTTCCATATCGCCGAACATCTCCGCGAAGAACTTGCAATGGCAGTACGCCACGCCCAACTCACAGGAGCCATGCGGCTGCCCCTCCTCGCAAAAGTCGAAAAAGTTTTGATGCCATTGTAGCCAGGCATGCTCCTGCGGCCACATTCGGCGAAGGGTGCGGTACTGGAGTTCCTCCGGCACGCGAATCTGCGTGATGAAGCTGCAATTGATGTCGTCCAGCAGTTTGCAAAGCGCGGCGAATAAAGCATGGATTTGTTCCGGGGTTAGCCGTTCGGCGGGCGGCAGTTGTATTTGCCGGATGCCGGTCCATTCTTCCACCGTCTTGTGGGTCGCCTGGCGACGGTCTTCTTCTTCCGGGAGCCAGTCCCAAATGTCCACTTCCTCTTCTTGCCACGGTTGGGGCAGATTTTCGCGGGCTGCGGCAATATCTTCCAGTAATTGGGCAATGTATTTTTCCATAGGTGGATAAGCTGATTTCCTTTATTGAGACGATTAAACCGCCAAAAGGTCACTATTTTGGCAAATTACGAAAAAAATTTTGGCAATAATGAGGCAGACTATTGCGCGGTGTTGAAATTTAACCTACATTTGTTGTATGTTTATGTATTTGCATCACTTTAGGTCTAGCAAGTCCAATTTTCAGCTTCTTTTTCAGCTCTAAATAATCTCGCTACACTTACTTGATTCCAAATAAAAAGTATCTTTATTTTTTTCACATTTTTTAATTTTTTTGTAATGAATATTTTTGTAGCAAAATTGAACTTCAGCACGCAGTCTGAAGACTTGCAGGATGTGTTTGAAGCTTTCGGTGAAGTTGATTCCGCAAAAGTTATCATGGATCAATTTACCGGCAAATCCAGAGGATTTGGCTTCGTGGAAATGCCAAATGATGACGAAGCACAAAACGCAATCCAGGAGCTGAATGATTCTGAACTGGATGGTAACACCATCGTAGTGAAGAAAGCAGAACCGCGCGGCGAACGCAGAGGCGGTGGCGGCGGCGGCAATCGTGGCGGCAATCGTGATCGTGGCGGCTACGGCGGCGGCGGTGGTGGCGGAAACTACGGCGGCGGTGGCGGCGGTGGTTACAACCGTAACAGATACTAATTCGTAAGCAAATTATAAATTAGTAAGAATCATAAAGCCCCTTTTCGGTTTGCCGAAAGGGGGCTTTTTATTTTGAGAAAATATCAAACCTGCAATCGTCTGTGCAGTTTTCTCCCTCACGCCACCCGCTCTCCATTCGCCGCCGGGCGTTCCGTTTGCAGCAGCGTCACCGTGCCATCCGGCGCGACGGAGCCAAGCACCAGGCATTCGCTCATAAAGTTCGCAATCTGCTTCGGCGGAAAATTCACCACCGCTACAATCTGTTTGCCCACCAAATCTTCGGGCTGGTAAAGTGCGGTAATCTGCGCCGACGAGCGCTTCGTGCCCAGTTCGCCAAAATCAATGGTCAACTGATACGCCGGTTTCCGCGCTTTCGGAAAAGGCTCCGCCTGGAGGATCGTACCGGTTCTTATTTCTACCTTCTCAAAGTCCTGCCAATCAATGAATTGCTGCGCCATGTGCGTTTTATTTATCTGAAAACTGCGTTAAACAAAACCGCAAGTTGCAAAATTTACCACCAAAATGCTACCTTTGTGCTGGCTTTGGTGTCCCGATTTCACGTCGGGATGAAAAGGGAATCCGGTGCAAATCCGGAACTGTACCCGCAGCTGTAAGCTCCCAACCAGCTTTTTGCAATCCCATGCCACTGTTCCATACTTAGGGGACGGGAAGGCGCGCAAAAAGTGGAGCAAGTCAGAAGACCTGCCAGCGCCAACGTTTCATTTTTGTCTTCGGGCTAAAGACGGGATGAGTTCAAGTCGGTCGATCGGTTCTCCGGCATATCGGTTTACGGGCGCGCGTGTCCGCCGATATACTATGCACCGCTACGCCTTTGGCTACTCGCTTTACGCCTGGCAAATGTTTGCTATGGCTCGATGTTTTCTTTTTTTATTGCTTATCGCAAATGTCGCATTGCTCCCGGCGCAGGTGGATACCAGCCTGGTGTTGTCCGAAGTGACGGTAACGGCTTCGCGCTTTCGTGCGGGTCAACTCGGCAATCAAGTGCTGGAGATCGATTCGAGTAGCTTAGTCCTGTCTCCATCCCGGAATCTCGCCGACGTACTCCAGCAACACACTACCGTTTTCATAAAAAGCTACGGCTTGGGCAGCCTGGCAACTTCGTCCATTCGCGGCGCGGGCGCTTCGCACACCGCCATCGTCTGGAACGGCTTTCAGATTCGCAGTCCGATGCTCGGTCAGTTGGATTTGGCATTGCTGCCGGCGGTTTTCATCGATGAAGCACAGGTGCAATTCGGCGGCAACAGCGCGCTCTGGGGCAGCGGTGCGGTCGGTGGCGTCATCCAGCTCGATAATAAAATCCGCTTCGATCAGGGCTGGCGACTGAGCTTACAAAATCAAACCGGCAGCTTCGGGCAGTGGCACCACGACGCGCGCGTCCATTTCAGCAATCATAACTTTGCCAGTACAACCCGCATTTTCCACCAAACCGCCAAGAATGATTTCCCGTACCGCATCCGCCCGGATGCTCCCGAGCGCCGCCAAAGCAACGCCGCCTTCCGGCAAACGGGCATCTTGCAGGAAAATCGCATCAAACTTTCGCCGCGCCAGCAAGTGGGCGTCCGCCTCTGGCTGCAGCGCGCCGGGCGGGAAATTCCGCCGACCACGACGCAAAGTTTCAGCGTAGCGGAGCAGGAGGACGAAGCGCTGCGCGCTACGCTCGATTGGCAGTACCTCGGCGATCAGATCATCTGGCAGGCGCGTACCGGCATTTTCGGCGAGTCCATTCACTTTCGCGATTCCATCGGCGGCGTGGATGCGCGGAGCCATTCCTGGACCTCGATCTCTGAGGCAGAAGGGCAGTGGCAATTAAACGCTGAGCATAGTTTCAACTTCGGCATTAATTACACCCACACCACCGGTACTGCCGACGGCTACTCCGATGGAAAAGTTCAAAACCAAACGGCGCTCTTCGTGGCGCACCACTGGGAAAACCAAAGCGGCTTGCGCACGCGCCTGAGTCTGCGACAGGGCTTGGCGGATGGAGCCTTTTTACCAATTATTCCGGCATTAGGCATCGAGCAGGACGTGACGCCCTGGTTATTGGCAAAGGCAAGTGTTACGCGTAACTATCGCCTGCCGACTTTTAACGACCTCTATTGGAATCCAGGAGGAAATCCAGATTTAAAACCCGAAGACGGCTGGAGTCAGGAGCTTGGTCTGGAAAGTCATTTTCAAACCAAAACCGGAAAGCTCAGCTACTCGGTTACCGCCTTCAATCGCAATATCCGGGATTGGATCATGTGGCAACCCGGCGATTTTTTCTGGTCGCCGCAAAATGTGGCTAAAGTCTGGAGCCGAGGTCTCGAACAACGCCTCAATTATCAATCAAAAATCAATAATATACAATTCAAAATCTCTGCCGGTTATGACTGGATTCGCTCTACGAATCAGCAGATCAATCGCGAAGCAGCCATCGGCAAGCAACTCATCTATGTGCCAGATTATCAGGCATTTGGCAATGTATCGCTAACCTGGCAGGGCGTGCACATCGCTTATCAGCATCAGTATGTCGGGGAGGTGTTCACCCGTTCGGACAACACAGCTTGGCTGCCGGCATATCAGTTAGGTTTTCTGGATTTGCGCTATCGTGCAGATTGGCAAAAATTCAGTGGCAGCCTCTTTTTTCGCGTCAATAATCTCTGGGATGCGGAGTACCGCGCCATTGAAAATCGGCGGATGCCGGGGCGCAGTTTCCAGGCAGGTTTTAGCTTCGATTTCAAACAAAAGTGAACGGACAGCCCGCAAGCTGCCCATTCACCACCAAATAAATATTAGTTCACACTTAAAATTACAACAATGAAACAGTTTTTTACAATTTTGGCGATTTTCACTTGTTTTTCGCTAGCAGCGCAAACCGTAATCGACTTCGAAGACTTCGGCGTGCCGGTGGATTCGTTTTTCAACGGCAAAGATGCAAACGGTAGCTTTACCAGCGAAAATGTAATCTTTCCAAACACTTATTTTCCTTCTTTCGACGGCTGGGACGGCTGGGCAATTTCGACCAAAACCGACAGCGTGACTTCGGGTTTTACCAATCAATACAGCGCAAAAACAGCGGGCGGCTTCGACGGCTCGGCAACTTACGGCGTGACTTTTGGCGGCGAGCGAAAGATTTTTTTCACCGAACGCGTGGAACTGGAAGGCTTCTACGTGACGAACAGCACCTACGCCTACAACAGCATGCGCGACGGCGATCAGTTTGCCAAGCGTTTCGGCGGCGAAACGGGTGATGATCCTGATTTTTTCCGCCTCACAGTATATAAATTTCTGGACGGTCAAATCAGCACCGACAGCGTGGATTTTTACCTCGCGGATTATCGGTTTGGAGATAATAACCAGGATTACATCGTGGATACCTGGGAGTGGCTGGACCTGACCGCGCTGGGGCAGGCGGATAGTTTGCTCATCACGATGGCTTCGAGCGATGTGGGCGAATTTGGCGTCAATACGCCCCAGTATTTTTGTATGGATAATCTGACGACGCGCAGCGTGATGACGAGCGCGACAGATTTTGCATCGAATGTGAATCTTCGCGCCTTCCCAAATCCGACCACCGATTGGCTGCAACTGGAATGGACGGGCACGGGCGAAGCGAATGCGCGGTTGTTTGACTTAAACGGTAAAATACTGGCTGTGAGACGCGTAGCGCCGGGCTCGACACGCCTGGATGTGCGTGCTCTGCCGCGAGGGATTTATCTGTTGCAAATGCAAATCGGGGATAAAATTTATACCGAAAAAATTGTGAA
>CAZFBU010000145.1:8627-10581 GCA_964517175.1 uncultured Saprospiraceae bacterium | reverse complement strand
TTGCCGAGCCAGAGGCATTGCCCATACAGCCATTAGCGTCTTCTACAGCGGTGATATTTACCGTGTAAGCATTATCGGCAGCGAGACCAGTCGTTGGAATATTCAACTGGGCGTCGAAAATCTCGACCGTTTCCGGTGTACCATTGTCAATATCGTAGGTAATCATCATTGGCAGCGTTCCCTGGCTGATCGTCAATGGAATATTCGCAAACCCATCAATACAGACATCATTCAACGTACCCGAAAGCGTGACCATCGGCGCGTCGTTGATTTGTACAATCGCCGAGCCGCCCGCAGTTGCTTCGCAATTTGTGCCATCCACGGAAACGCCTGTCAAAATATATTCGCCGGAAGCGCCGGCGTCCAATTGATAAGGATCATCCATCGTCATAATCGGCATTTGCGGCAAGCCGTCAACAGTATATTCAATAGTGAAAGTTGGATTGCCGGTGTAGTTATCAAAGTCAATTTCTAGAGGTACCGTATTGCCAGAACACTCTGTTCCGCCGCCGCTGAGTGTGGCCGAAGGGCAGGACATATTGAAAGTGAAGGACTCGAAGCGATCTGCATCCGTTTCCAGGCAGCCGGTAAATTCATCAAAAGGGTTGACCACAGCTTTTACGTAGAATGCGCCATTCATGGTCAAATTGCAGAAGCTTTCGTCGAAAGTGTAGCAGAATTGATCGACTGTTGCTATCGACATGATCGTAGCGCGCTGACTTCCTCCGGATTGCGTGCCGTTCGATTCCAATTGCAGGCTCCATTCGTTCGCATTGTAAGTCGCTGATGGCTCAGTGATATTTGGGTCGCGTTCCCAGCCACGATCAGCGTAAACACTCGAGCTGTTCGTTTCATCGATAACAGCGTCGTCCACCAGTGTGTTATTCTGATAAAGTCGAGCACCATCGTGCTGCTGTCCGTTAAATTGGAATTCATTAAAGTCAATTTCTACATCAATAAAACTGACATTGCATGCAGCTCCTGCTCCACCGATGGTGTAATCATTAGTCGGTCCGAAAACCAGAAACGCACCGACCGGCAAAGTTCCACTCAAGTTATAGCGCGTTTCTGAACCATTCAATACCACGCCCAGTTCATAAGTGGACAAATCCGCATCGCAGGGCCCCGCGTTGAAAATCTCAATGAAGCGTTCGCAATCAGCATTTGGGTGGTCTCCCAATTCCGTAATCAATACATTCGCGCCGTCTGCCGGGCAATTGGGCGCTACTCCTGTAATATCTGCACTACCCAGCAATGTGCCATCCCCCGCATAGGGATTGAAATTTGCATCCGTATCGAAATAATAATCAATCGTGCCGCCTTCCGGCAAATCATTAAACATTGTAATATCAAAACACACCTGGTCGCCCGGGCAAAGTTGGTCATCTGCATCGTCATCCGCGCTGGCGATCAGTTCCGGGCAGGGCGGCGCTTGCCGACAATTATTGTTAATGTTGACGGTGATCGGAGACGTGCATCCGGAGCCGTCGGTTACGACTACCGTGATCGGACCAGTAAAATTATCCGAAATGTTGAAAATACCGGTGCTGTTCGTACTTTGAGACACACCATCGTCAAATAATTCGTACGTCACATTGTCGCCGCCCGTGATTAGCGAGCCGATGTTCACCGTTCCCACCGCAAAATCTGTAGGGCAGGCAACATTGGTCTGCGAAGCCATCATCACCGGCGCTACAACGACTTGATACTGCTCCACCGTATAGCAATCGGAAGGGGTGGTATTATTCACCACTGCCGTCGGCGACGAAGAGCCGGTTGGCGTGGAAGCCAGCGGCGAACTGTTGTCATCATTCCAAACGATGGTCAGGGTTTCATTCATTGTCGGCGTGAAGGTATAAGTTAAAGTGGTGATGCCGGTTGCGTCATTTCGGTTGTAAGCCGCCCAGGGGATGCGCGTTGCGCCACCATCAAAACTGACAAACGAGCCGACGCC
>CAZFBU010000145.1:0-8527 GCA_964517175.1 uncultured Saprospiraceae bacterium | reverse complement strand
GATGGTGCCGTTCGGTGCAAACAGCACAAGTTGATCTCCATCGGTATCATTTTGATTGTCAATGGTAAACCCCGTTGCTGCCCAGTCCACATAATTGGCATTTACCGGATCGCACACATCAAAATCAATGGGCATATCCGGAAAATCGCACGTGGCGCAGGTGATACCTGAGCCCTCCACGGGGTTGGGATTCGTACCCGTGTTCTGCCCTTCGCTGCAGGCGATGAGGAAGACTTCGCCCGCCGGGATCGTCGTGCCGGGCGGCAGCACCACGACCCATTCCGCATTGGAAATGACGTAGCATCCGGCGTCAAAATCCGTACCGCCGGTGTTGATGAGTTCGACAATCCCGTCGTTTGTCCCGTCGTTATTGCCAGAATCGCCGGAGACTTCATGGAAGACGAGTTGCGCCTGAGTTGTAAAGCATGATGAAAATGCAATAATTCCGGGCAGCATCCACTTTTTGAAGACACGTACCCACTGATCGTCAAAGCTCTTTTTCACGAGAATAATGTTTTTCAGGTTGAAAAATTAGAGCCTTGAGTAATTGTTTGTGCTATACCGGAAGGGTTAATTGATATTTGAAGCCAGAAGTGAATTTCAATGTAAAGATATGTAAAAAAACAGAATGGATAAAACAGAGCAGGGATTTATTTTTCTAAAATGTGGAGAATTTAGGACAACACTTCCGGCAGTTTTTTATCTATTGCAAAGACGCTAAGGCGCAAAGATTTGTTTTTCAGCTTTTTACAATTTTGCCCGGAGCATTGTACAGAAAACAGGTTGCAGAAAAAAACTATATCCGCTGAAAAAAACAAGGCGCCCTTTGGAGAGCGCCCTGATGACTCAACTTGAGTTCATTATAAACAAAATTGGATTAGTCACATATTATAACTCAATTGCCAACGCCTTCCTGTCCGCCGCCGTCCTGCAGCAGATCGTCATTGCGACTTCCCCGGCGCGAGCGATTGCGCTCTTTGAAGTCGAGCTTGCCAAAGCGATAGCTCAGGTTCATGCCAATGGAGCGGGAAGCAACGCCAAACTCCGTTTGCTGCAGGAAGTTTGGTCCTTCAAATTCATTTTCAAAAACCAGATCGCGCTGGAATGGCTGCGCCACATTCAGTCCGAGGCTAAAGCGCTCATTAAATTCTTTCAACAAACCAAAACTAAACCGGCGATAGGAAGCCCGCGAGCCTTGAATCGTCTGGCGTGGGGAGTTGTAAAACCCAAATGCTTCTACTTTCCAGCCTTTGTTAAGCGAAAGCGTGCCGTTGAGGTTGCCGTTCCAGACAAATGCCGTACGGCTGAGGGCTTCGCCATTGATGACGGCTTCCCCTTTGTAGCTATTTAAAGTCGCACTTGCGCGCAGCGTCAGTCGCTCTTTGATGTTCACGGATGAAAATAAGCTGGTACCGAAAGATTCGGTTTGCCCGATATTGCGGAAGGTACTCACGGATACCCCGTCTTCCCGCACTTCTACAAAGCTCTCGACGTTGTCGGTTGTATTGCGATAGAATAACGAGGCATTGATAACGATACCTTTCACATACGTACCGTAAGTCAGTTCTGCCTGATGTGTTATTTCCGGCAACAGTTCCGGGTTGCCAAATTCGATACTGCGCGGGTCGCTCAAATCTACGTATGGATTTACAAAACGCAAGCCCGGACGGCGAATGCGCTGGTTGTATGCAATTTTGATATTGGAAAACTGGCTAAGTGTACGGCTGAAGATAACGCTCGGCAGGAAGTTGCCGTAGGAATTGGTAAAAGTCGTTTCCTGAAAATCAAAGTCGCCACCAATCTCCGTTTGCTCATAACGCCCGCCGACGACCATGCCATATTTTTTACCCATTTTAACATTGAACGACAAATAACCAGCATACACATCCTGATCGTAGTAAAATACATCCGAAGCCAGCGGGTCAATACGGAAGATATTATCGTCGAAGTCAAAATTTTCTGCCGAAAAATCGCTCTTGATATCGCGCAGAATAGCTTTACCGCCCACTTCCATAGTAATAGCTTTGCTGAAAGGATGGGTGTAATCCACCTGACCGGTGATTTCAGTATTGGTACCCTGGTTTTCATTCAGGTTGCGAATGAGCAGGCTGGGGTCATTACCAAACTGGTCGAACCGATTCTCCGAAGTGCTGAGGTCGGCATCGAACTGAAAACCGACGCGCAACTCCTGATTGGGCTTCTTGAAGGTACGGCGGTAGTCGGTATTCCAATCCAGACCGCTGCGCAACGATTTGGATTGGCTACTACGAAAGTACTCCTGATTCAAATCATTGATTGGGTCAATAAACAGAGCATCGGTATCGGTGAAGCTGTTTCTGCCAAAGCCACGAACACCTACGGAAGAGGTAATATTGTTGTACGCATTAATATCGTAGTACATGCCCAGTGTAGCCCGGGGACCGTAGAACTGGCTATCGCCTTCGCCGCGCTGCTCCAGGATACGCTCCTGCCCACCGATTCGGTCCACGCGCAGAAAGTCGTTGTAAGATGGTCGCTTGGGGTTCCACCAGCCAGAGCCGCTAAAGTTTAAACCAAAGCGACCACGTGCGTAGTTGATGTTGGCGCTACCGCGGTTCGACAGGTTGCCGATGGTTGCGTTGACCGAACCGGTGAAGCCTTCTATATTCTTCTTTTTAGTGATAATGTTGATGATGCCGCCCGACCCTTCTCCATCGAACTTCGCCGTTGGCGTCGTGATTACTTCCACGGATTTGATCTGATCCGCCGGAATCGTTTTCAATGCATCTGCCGGGTTCGTAGAAAAAATTGTAGATGGCTTGCCATTGATTAAAATTTGCACGTTGGAAGAGCCGCGCAGCGACACATTGCCCTCGGCATCAACGGCCAGCAGAGGCACTTTTTGCAATACATTGGCAGCATCGCCACCCATCGCTGTCACGTCTTTATCGGCATTATACACCAGTTTGTCGATGCGGTTTTCCACCACCGCTGCTTCGCCTTTTACTTCTACTTCTGCCAGGGTGACGCCCTCCGGGGTCATAAATACCTGCCCTGCATCAAAGTCCGGGCTTTCCGGCGTCAGTTCTACACCGCCGATCACTTTTGGTTTGTAGCCGAGGAAAGAAAAATGCAATTCATACGTTCCCAGTTTCACTTCCGGCAGCTTGAAAGCGCCTTTGTCATCGGTGATGCCGCCGTCGAGCTGGGCACCGGTCTTTGGATTGACGACTACGACGGTGGCAAATTCCACCGGGGCATTGGTCGTCGAGTCAACTAAAGCGCCGGTGATTCTTCCGGTAATGGAAGGGGTACCCTGCATTCCGCCGGCGGGGCGCTGGGCATAGGACGGAAGGCTAAGAACAGTAAGGACGAAGAGTAATAACAGTACGGATTTTTTCATGGTTCCAATTATTGATGTTGTCATTTTGATTTTGTCAGCTTATTGTAAAAAAACAAGCGTTTGACACGAATGGATAGTAAAGTTTTCCGGAGGCTAAATTGTTTTAGATTTCTTTAACAGATTTGAAGAAATTTTGAATTTGTCTTAAAATCAGTACCTTCGATGATTGTTTTTTTCAAATCACAAAAATCCCCGGATAAACCTTACCAAAAAGTGTAACTTTTGATAAAATTGCCATTTATGTTTACAGGAACAACTCGTGAAAGAATGGTTAAGAAGCTATTGGTAGTAATGATTGTACTAACGGCCTTTTATGTGCCTGCAAATAACAGCCTGTGGCTGCGCCTTTCCGGCAAATATAGCGAACAGAATAAACCCAGAGTCGAAATTGACCCCGAATGGATCGCGCTGACCCAACGCTACAAACGCTGGGTACACCAGGCGATGGAAGCCGAAGGCGTACCGGGGGCGGCGGTGGTAATCGTGAAAGACAGCACGACGATGCTGCTTAAGGGCTTTGGCGTGAAAAAAGCAGGCACAACCGATAGCGTGGATGTGCATACCGTTTTCCGGCTGGCGTCTCTATCGAAAGGGTTTGCATCGGTGCTGGCGGCGCAATACGTGGAAGAAGGTTGCCTGAACTGGGAAGACAAGGTGAAGAGCCACGTGCCGTACTTCGGGCTTCGCAATCCCAAACACGCCGAAGATATGACTATCCGCCATGTGCTGAGCCACACAACGGGGCTGCCGCGCCATACCTTCTCGAATTTGCTCAATCAGGGCGTTTACTACGGTGAAATTTTTAACCGCCTGCGCGAGGTACGCATTACCCATTCGCTGGGCTCTTATTACAATTACCAGAATGTCGTTTACAGCCTGATCGGCGATGTGATATATGCCGCTACCGACAAGAGTTACGCCCGGTTATTGGGCGAGCGCATTTTTGAGCCTGCCGGCATGAAGGATGCGTCCGCTACCTTTGAAGCAATGCTGGAAACGCCAAACATTGCCCACCCGCACAACCTGCAAAGAGGCGGCACATACGAAGTGACGGATGTACTGCGCAATTACTACGAGGTAATTCCGGCTGCCGGCGTCAATGCCAGTATTTCGGACATGTCCCGCTGGCTGCAGGTGCTCATGGGAAATCGCCCCGACGTTATCAGCGAGGAGGCGCTGGCACAAATTTACACCCCACAGGTGGAAGTAAACCTGCGGGAAATGCGCAACTGGCAGGGTTTGCGCAAAGCCTGGTATGGTTTGGGCTGGCGCATCCTGGATTTTGACAACAAAATGCTGATCTATCACGGCGGCTTCGTCAATGGTTATCGCACCGAAATTGCCTTCGACCCGCGCGAGAAGGTAGGCATCGTGGTACTGAGCAACAGCGTGAGCCATTTCATCGGCAACAGCGTGGAAGAATTTTTCAGAATGTACGAAGAAGAAATAGGCAAACCGGCGAATCCGCCACTCTGAAAAGCAGAAGCACAAGAAAAAGGCAGCGTCCCCATTTTCCGGGGCGCTGCCTTTTTTGAAAGACCAAATGCTGGTTTTATCGAATGAAATAAGAAAAACTGATACCCAAATCCGTACCTAGTTTGAAAGATTCTGCGATAAATTCCTGCCCTCTGAATTCCTGCGTCTTTTTGTTAATTGGATTCAGAATATTTCTTGCTCTAAAGGCAAGTTGATATTGGTCAGCAAATTTCTTGGCAATTTTAAAGTTCATAATTGGAAATGGCTGTTCGTAAATATCGGGGGTTGCAAACAATGATATATTGTACAACTTCTCACCGGTCACGTTGAAGGCCAGAGAAGATTCCCATCCTTTCTCGTTATTGATGTATGACAATATTGCATTCACAACAAAAGGAGCTTGCCCCTGGAACGGACGGGTAGTCTGATCGTAACTCGGGTCGATATTCTTGGAGTTTTCAGTCTCATTTTGTGGAATATCATAAGTAGATTGGATGATCGCCAGGTTTGTACTGAAATAGAAATCCGTTAGCTTGGGCGAAAGAAAATCCAGGTTTTTCCGAAATTCGATTTCTGCACCATAGACAACAGCTTCATCTACATTAATAAACGACAACTCCGGAATAGTGGCACGTGGATTAAATTGCCGAATGATCGGATCAGAAAATATTTTATAAAATGCACTTATGGCAAATAATTCGCCAGAGCGAGGATATAATTCGTAGCGAATATCATAATTCTGGATAAGCGTTCTTCTCAAGTTTGGATTACCGACATTAAAGAAACCATTTTTGGTATCAAACTGTACGAATGGTGCCAGTTCGCGCATATTCGGGCGGGCTAATGTTTGAGAAGCCGCCACTCGCAAGTTTGCTTTTTCAGAGAGTGCATAAATCAAATTAGCGGAGTACAGCAAGTCGGTTTGGTCGATTCGACCTTCCGGTACCGTAGGTTCCTGGCTTTGTACTCGAATATCCGTCGTTTCTAATCGCACTCCACCGACCACTTTCAGTTGGGGCAGTACATTCAATACTGCCATCAAATAACCCGCAGCAATTTCTTGCGAACCGGTGTAAAAATTTCGGGCATTGATCTGATTGATATAGTGATAACCAGTGTTATAGCGTTGGACGGTGCCGTCATTTCGGAGCGTAGTATCGATGATACCAAAGTTATCCAAGTTGAAAAATGCATCGAAATCACCTTCAAATGCACTGAAATTAAGGTTCGCCGGCACGCCGGAGTTGTTCAATTGATAGCGATATTCTTCAAACGCTCTCTCGGCGGTACTGTAAAAGCCCCCAAATTTAATTTTGTTTGAACTACCAGGATTGCCTCTCGTTAAAAAGGGAATGGAAATATCGAGTTTCGCTTGTGTCAAATCATCCTGTAAATCTCGGAAGAAGTGATAAGGAAAAGCAAACTCCGCATTGTTGATGAAATATTCTGTATTTTCATTTTCCGTCACGGCAGTGTAGGCAAAATAGCGCAAGTCCGGTTCTTTCTGGAAAGAACTGGAGGTAGCCCCCATCCACTCAATCTCCGTATTGCCCAAGCCTGCAAAAATGTGCTTACCACCTAATTGATAGGTAACGACCTGGCGCTGAATATACTCCAGGGAGTTCGTGTTGAATTCTGCACGGCTGTCAGAAACCTGCCCCAGGAAGCTTCCCGATTGGATTCTTCCTATGGATTCCGCATCATTATTGAATATGATATTTCCATTAACAAGGTGATTATCAGAGAATTTGTACGCCAAGTTAAACAAACCACCTACGGCAGGATTGAATGTACTCTTGGTTTCTCTTAGTGCCTGGTACGGGAAAAGATTGTCGGAACTATTATTAACGTAAGTGGCTACTTCTCCATTATTGTAATGGTTGTAATTGGCAGCATAATTCAGAGCCAGCGTAAATCCTAAATCCTTACCGAAAAGCTTCATTCGATTCCCAACCGAGAAGTTGACCCCATAATTCAGTGGCGTGCTCTCCTGAGTTGAGACGAACTCATTGCTCAATTCTCTGGACGAGCGGTTGAAAATATCTCGTACGGAATTATTGTCAGGGTTTGGATTGCGTGCTTGCAGGTACGTACTGGAAGAAAGCTGCTCCCTGATTTTGGGATCGAGCAATAGCTCGGGCTGATCGCGCGTACCATCCTCAAACCCCAGCCAGTCGAAGGCGCCAGTGGTAGGATGGGCATTAAAATTATCAATAAGTGATGACTGAGTATTATAACCGGTACTAATACCAAAAGAAAGATTAAACTTATCGGGAAATGTTTTGGTATTAATATTCACCAATCCGCCCGAGAAATTACCCGGAAGGTCGGGGGTAAATGTTTTTGTCGTAATAATATTTTCAATCATTTGTGCCGGAATCAAATCCAGGCTGGTGCTGTTGCGATAAGGGTCTGTACTTGGCAATGTAATGCCATTGAGCTGAGAAAGGGAGTATCGGTCGCCCAATCCGCGCATTACGATAAAGCGTCCGCCTTCTACCACTGCACCGGTCATTTGGCGCATTGCATCGGCGGCATTGGAGCTACCGGTACGGCTGATTTGCTGAGAAGATACACCATCCTGTATGGAAAATGATTTTCTTTGCAATGCAATCAATGCGGCATCCGTTGTTTTGATGGTTCTTGCTGTAACGATGACTTCATTTAGCGTTTGTGATTCACTGCCCAGAGCGATGTCTAACTTGTTGACTTCTCCACTTTTTATTTCTATTTCTGTAATGGTTTGCGTACTATATGACACATAACTGATGACAGCACTATAAATACCTGGCTCCAGATCTATAATGTAATTTCCATCAAAGTCCGTCGTCGTACCGGTCATTTGCGCACCATCTTTTTGAATGGCAATGGAAGCACCAATTAGGGTTTCACCAGACTCTTCGTCTATTATCGTACCACTAAGCACTCCTTTTTGTCCATATAGTGCCACCGATAAAAACAATAAAGCAACTAAGGATAGGTTTTTTAACAAAAGCTTGTTGGTTCTCATATAATGTTCTTTTAAATGTCAAAAAGCAGAAGGTTCTAAAACTGAACCTTCTGCTTAAAATAAATTTAAAATTTTATAAAGAGCTTATTACTCAACAATTAATTTCTTGGCAGCGAATTTACCGCTTTCAGTTGTAAATTTGATGATGTAAAGACCTCTGTCCAAACCGTTGATTTGCTGTCTTACAAAACCAGTATTACGAATTGGAACTGTTCTCAACAACTGACCGCTGATAGAGAAAATGTCAATTCTGACCTGTTCATCAAAATCAGACTCAATGGTGAATACAGAACCTGGTCCTACCGGGTTTGGATACATCTTAAATTTGTCCGTAATTGCTTTTTCCAACTGCTCTTCAACGGAAGTTGGCGTATCCAGATTCAAGTGACCATTCAGATCAAGCGCTGTCCAACCTTCGATCCACATTCTGGCTTCATCAGCGGCAAAAGCACCTTTGAAGTTACACATAGTGAAGAAGTCGTCATCCGGCAAATCAGCCAATGGTGTATTGTAAGCTGCACCGTTCGCACTTGGGCGTGGGTCAAGCATACCGTCTTGTTCGCGGCTGATGCTACGAATACCAGGGCTTGCAATTACGTTCTGATTGGTCGTCATGTGCGCGATCAATTCCGAAGCATCTGCATCTTCTGCGCCGCTGG
>CAZFBU010000144.1:0-10645 GCA_964517175.1 uncultured Saprospiraceae bacterium | reverse complement strand
TACTTTAAATACTGAAATGAATTGACTCTATCATACCCCTACGAAATCAAAGACAGGGACTGTCAAAATTGAACAAGTATTGAATCTGAGATTACAAAGATAATTGTAAGAAATGAAATATTTAATTTTTTGGAAAATGAAAAGTTTGCGCCAAGAGATATTCGATAAATCGTACTCCACCTCATTAAATTACTTCCCCATTCAAATTTCCGCCCTACCCCTACCCATTTTTAGCGATAACACAGTCCTCGTTGCCTCCGCTTGCGCCGGACTGTCAAAAATTTCCACAACATTCCCGTCCCCGCCGAGTCTCCGCAGGGACTCGGCGATTCGTAAGCACCCCATCTATTGGCACGCGACAACATTTTAGCGTACCGAGTCCGCTGCGAGAGAATCGGTTAGGACATCCGGTACTTTCTATCCATTAGTCTTCACCCATCGGAACTTGCCCACCACCCAAAACTGTTGTATCTTTGAAAAAAGCAAAGTAGCATTATTCATTATGGAAGCTGTCAAACAACCACTTACCAATTTGCAATTGGAATTATTAAAGGTATTCGCGCGGGAAGTACCGGAGCAGGATTTGCTGGAAATCCGGCAGTTACTGGCGCAGTATTTTGCAGAGAAAGCCATGGACTTGGCAGATGAAGCCTGGGAAGAACAGGGTTATACAGAAGAAGACGAAGACCGCTTTCTGGAAGGACACGAACGCACTCCGTATAAATCCTGAGCCGCGTGAAAGTTGTGCTTGATACCAATATCTTCTGGGTGTCCGTACCCCGCCGTGCCAAGACGAATTGGGTATTCCGTGAAATGCTGAAAGGTACTTTTGACCTGTACGTGTCGAGTGATATTTTGCAAGAATACGAAGAAATTATTGGTAATCGCCTGAGCAAACCGACTGCAGATGCAGTGATGGAAACGCTCGAAAATCTTCACAATGTTTTCTTTATCAATATTTACTATCACTGGCAATTGATAAGCGCCGACCCAGATGATGATAAATTTGTGGATTGCGCCATTGCTGGTGGATGCGATTATATCGTAACCAATGACCGACATTTCAATGTACTCAAAGTGATTGACTTCCCTCCGGTGAAGGTGATTAATTTGGAGGAGTTTAAAACGCTCTTGAATATATAGAAAAAACTCTGATTAATTTTCTGGAACAACATTCCGCCCTCCCCCTACCCATTTTTAGCGGCAAATTACGCGCCAGTGCCCGCCGCCACCGAAAATTTGGGGGCAAATTTTGAAATCGGGCGGGCAAATTTTTGTTCGCTGCCCTTCGCCGTGGAAAATTTGCCCTCCCTTTTCCGAGTGCGGGCGGCAAATTATCAAATAGTGCCTCCAAAATCTTGTAGCGTGCCACCAAATTTTTGCGCGCGGACGGCATATTTTTAGGAATAAAATTTTATGAATCTACCAAATCCTTGAAAAGAGCCTTGAAATGAGTTAGGTTCTTCTCATCAAGAAATCCAAGTTGCGTGATAATGTCCTGTCTTTTGGCAGTTACGATTCTATCTACCTTGAGTACGGAAATCGCCCTCAGTCCATTATTGTTATTCGGTTGTAGTAAGATTTCATTTTCAGAAAGTGTTTCAGGTACAACGGAATTGATGGCGCAAATCACCAAATCTTTATGCTTATCCTTCGTGTGGCAAATTACCATTGCCGGGCGGACTTTCTTCTTCGTGCCTTCCGCAAAAGGAAAAGGAATCAATACAATATCCCCTGTCTTCACTGTGGCTGCTTTTCCAGATAATCCCGGTACAAGTCTTCGCGTTCATCTTCCCAAAAGGAAAAAGAACTGTAATCAGCATAAAAATGGCGGATTTCTTCTTCATGCTCTTCCAAAGCAACTCCTTCGGATTGGGATTTCAACCATTCCAACAGCAACTTGTACAATCGATCCAAGGTCTCACTATCCTGAGCATCCACCAACCGGAAAATTTTTATTTTTATCTCAGCAGCATTCACCATATGCCTAATTTTTATTTTAAGCCAAGCTACAAGTTTTCCAGCTAAAATGCAAATTTACCTCAGCTACGAAGGCCGCAAAACCGGCGAAGCGCGCGTGATGCGGGCGCAGGTAGCGGCGGACTTCATCCGCCGTCGGCGATTTTTCTAAAGGAATGGTTACGCCAAAGTCGCCGGTACATTTCAGTATGGCACTAGCTTTTGTGCTGGGGGAGGGATATCAACATTCCGAACAAAATTATAAAGGGTTGAAAATTATTTTACTGTAATTTAAGTTGGCGAAACGAATCAGTTGAAAAACAAGCCTTTGCGTCTTGGTGTCTTGGCGTCTTGGCGAAAAATTAAAACTGCACGGACTATTATTTCTTAACAAAATTGACAAAAGTCATTCATATGAGTGATTCCTGTCATGGCAGCAGGCAGCATTTTCGCCGAACTTGCTGGTGTAAAAAGAACCTAACGATTTCCCTAATTTTAAAAATATAAGCCATGACTGCGAATCTTTCTTTTTCATTAATGGATGTACTTTGGGGTGCGGGCTTCGTATTTGCTGCTTTTATAATTTTCACCGCTTTAGGGCGGAGATATTTCAATCGCCTGTCAGAAAGCAATCTGACTGAAAAATATAAAGGTACGCAGTGGAGTTCACCTCTGAAGGCGCGCAACAAGTACCCTGATGTAAACGTATTTCAATACTCCGGAACGCTGTTCCGCGTGAGTTTGATCCTTTCTTTGGGGTTGGTCGTTGCACTGTTCAACATCACGACTCCAGAAGACAAGTCCCTCATTCCGGAGGGGGCTGCCGATCTGTTGCTGACTACAGATATTGAAATAGAGCCACCCCGTACGGCTGAACCACCGCCACCGCCACCACCGCCGCCGCCACCTGTTATTGAGGAAGTGCCGGACAATCTGCTTATCGAAGAAGAAGTAGTGGATTTCGTGGACCAGTCAATCGACGCTCATACATCGATTGAATACGCTCCGAAAGCGGAAGCCAAAGAAGAAACCAAGTACGTAGCGCCGCCGCCACCGCCGCCACCACCGCCAAGCTCAGAGAAAGAGATTTTTAAGGTGGTAGAGGAAATGCCTCGCTTCCCGGGCTGTGAAAGTTTGCCAACTATGGCTGAGAAAAAGGCTTGCGCGGATAAGAAAATGCTGGAGTTTATCTATGCCAATATCAGTTATCCGTCTATCGCCCGCGAGAACAATATCGAAGGAACGGTCGTAATTCGGTTTGTCGTGGATAAAGACGGCAACGTAGGCGACGCAGAGATTATCAGAGAAATCGGAGGAGGATGTGGAGAAGAAGCCCTGCGCATCGTACAACTGATGGGCAAACTGCCGCAGAAATGGATACCTGGTAAACAGCGTGGACGTCCCGTCAATGTTTACTTCACCCTTCCAGTAAAATTCATGCTGAAAGTAGATCCGTGATGAATAGAAAATAGCAGCAATTTTACCGAACCCCCGCAACATCTTGCGGGGGTTCGCTTTTTCAGCGATCCATATTTACGTGTACCTCTTCGGTTATCGGATAACCCACACAAGTAAACACAACGCCGGCGCTGCTCTTCGTCGTAATCTGCCCACCTTGCGTGTACATTTCCACTTCTCCGGCGGTGCATTGCCCGGCACAAGTTGTGCAAATGCCACTTCGGCAACTGTACGGCAACTCCAGCCCCACAGCTTCGGCAGCTTCCAGAATAGTCTGCCCGCCTTTAACCGGAACATCAGATTGCCTGCCCTGATACCGAATTTTTGCCACGCTATCCGCATATTTTTCTGATGGCGGGCGAAACGGCTCGGTAATTGTGAACACTTCCTGATGAATGCGTTCCTCCGGAAATTGCATGTAATGCAGCATCATCGAAGCCTTCAGCATCAGGTTTTTCGGTCCGCAAAGAAAAAATTCGGCGTGCTTTCGATCGTATTTCAGGTGTGTTTCTACCAATTGTTGTACCAGTGCATTACTCAGGCGCTGTGTCTTTATCTGCGCGGGCGCTTCAGCTTGCCGCAAATATTTCAGATTATCAAAATGCGTACTCAGCAAATGAATGACGGTGAGCCGTTCCGGGTATTGCTGCGCCAGTTTTTGCAATTGCGCCCGGAAAATAATTGCCTGCTCGTTAGAATTTGCATTTGTCAAAGTAATGGAGCTCTCCGGTTCAGATTGCAGCACCTCTTTTAAAATCGAAAACAAAGGTGTAATGCCGCTTCCCCCGCCGATGAGGAAAATATCGCGCGGCACGCCCGGCGAGGGCGAGAGCGTAAACTGACCGGCGGGCGGCAGCGTTTCCAGCTCGTCGCCTACGCGTACATGCTGCGTGAGGTAGCGCGAAGCCACGCCATTGGGCACGCGTTTTACCGTCACTGCCGTAAAAACATCGGCCCGAGGCGCGGAGGAGAACGAATAAGAGCGCCGGAAAGGCTCCATCTCCAACTCATGGAAGAGAAAGGTCAGAAATTGCCCAGCCCGGTAATCGACTGGTCTATCGATTGGCTCCAACCTCAGGGTCACCGCGCTGTCCGTTTCGTGAATTTTGCCGCGCACGCGCCATCTAATGCGATTTTTCATGCGAATGAAACAAGTTCCGCCCCGTGCAATGTTCAAAAAATGGGAACAATAAAATAGTTTTGTTATTTTAACCGACCCTTGAACTTTAAACTTCAAAACTATGAATATCATTATAACCGGCGCAAGCCGTGGCATCGGGTTCGATACAGCGCTGCAACTGGCTTCTACTTCCAAAAACAACCTGCTGGCGCTTTCGCGAGATGAAACCAACCTGAAAAAACTGGCATCACTGGCAGCTTTCGACAACCTGGATTATCTGGTATTTGACATCAACCAGCCCGATTTTTCCGCTCTGCTGCAAAAGGTCGATGCGATGGGCAGCGTGGATGTATTGCTCCACAATGCGGGGCTGCTCATTGCGAAGCCTTTCCGGGAACTGACGGCAGGCGACTGGCAACAGTCCTTTGCTACCAACATTTTGAGCGTGGTAGAACTGACGCGGGTACTGTTGCCTTATCTCGAAAAAAGCCATCAGGCGCACATCATTAATATTGGCAGCATGGGTGGCTTTCAGGGGAGCGCCAAATTTCCGGGGCTTTCTGCGTATAGTGCAAGCAAAGCGGCGGTGGCAAACCTGACGGAATGTCTTGCAGAAGAACTTAAGGATGAAAATATTCGCGTAAATTGCCTCGCCTTTGGCGCCGTACAAACCGAGATGCTGGAAACCGCTTTCCCTGGCTTTCAGGCGCCGCTGAGCAGTTCGGAAATGGCGGAATGGGTCGCCTGGTTTTGCACCAACGGACAGAAGTTTTTCAACGGTAAAGTGCTGCCGGTTTCGGTTTCGACGCCATAGGGCAGAGGAGCGGAAGGCAAGATTGTTGATCACTAAAATTTGAGATGCCGGGCTATTTTCGGTTCGGTATTTCTATCCTGAAAAAAATGTGTACCGTAACTTTTATTCCAAAAGGTAAAGACGAATTTATACTCACGACCAACCGCGACGAACAGGCGGAGCGCTCTCCCCAAAATATTACCATCACGGAGCGCACGGCGCAGCTGGTGTTTCCGCGCGATAATGCAGCGGGCGGCACCTGGGTCGCTATGTCGGATGCCAATAAGGTAGTCTGTGTGCTCAACGGCGCTTTTGAGCAGCACGAACGCAACCTGCCCTATCGCATGAGCCGGGGCATCATGGCCTTGCAGTTTTTTGACTTTGAACGGGCGGAGCATTTCTTCGATGATTTTCAATTCGACGGGCTGGAAGCATTCACCATGGTGATTTACGACAACGGAAAACTGTACGATTTTCGTTGGGACGAACAGAAAAAGCACATCCGGGAACTTCCCGCCAATGACCATCACATCTGGTCGTCCGCTACGCTATACACGCCGGCGGTTCGGGCCAAACGCGAGCAGTGGTTTGCCGACTGGCTGGAAAAATACAACATCCGCAATCTCGAAGCGGTTATGGATTTTCATTGCAATGCCGGGGAGGGCGACCCCTGGAATGACGTTGTTATGAATCGCAATGGCATCGTCCAGACGGTAAGTATTACCAACATTATCAAGACGCGCCGAAGTCTGGAAATGATTTACAACGATCTGCTGCGCGAAACGGTGAAACAGGCGAAGATTGAACTGAATGAGAACCTGATAAAGGCGGAGAACTAACAAACCTGGACAAAGGCTCAACCGATCTGAATCATAATCACAAATAGTCCGGTAATGTCCGGAGTTCGGAAAAAATTGTAAATGCAGCGGCTGTTTTGTAATTTACATTCCGTTACAGCAATTATCAAATCGTTATGACCAAATCAATCACTACCGAAAAAAATACCTCGCCGAAGGAAATTCAGCGCATATTTGAACTGCAGCGTACGCATCAGTACGAAGTGGCACGCACCTCGGCGCGGGAGCGCATCGCTAAATTGCGCAAGCTGGAACGAGCCATTTTTGCTTACCGCGAAGAGATTCGGGAGGCGATGTACGCGGATTTCCGTAAGCCGACCATCGAGGTGGACATGGTAGAAATTTATACTGTGCTGAGCGAAATTCGTCATGCGATCAGGAACCTGCGCCGCTGGATGGCACCCAGGCGCGTGCCAACGCCGATTACGCTGTTTGGTGCCCGGTCATTTGTTCAATACGAACCCAAAGGCGTTGTGCTCATCCTATCGCCCTGGAATTATCCGGTGAACCTGACGCTCGGTCCCCTGGTCGCAGCGATCGCTGCCGGCAACTGCGTCCTGCTCAAACCTTCGGAAATGACGCCCCACACTTCGGCAGTGCTGGCGAAGTTGGTGCGCTCGATCTTTCAGGAATGCGAAGTTGCCCTCGTGGAAGGCGCAGTCGAAACCGCGCAGGCGTTGCTTGATCTGCCGTTCAATCACATTTTCTTTACGGGTTCGCCCAATATTGGAAAAATCGTCATGAAAGCAGCTGCGAAGCACCTGGCTTCCGTGACGCTGGAGCTTGGTGGCAAATCCCCGACCATCGTTGACGAAAGTGCCAACCTTGACGCGGCAGCCCGGCGCATCGCCTGGGTGAAATACACGAATAATGGGCAGACCTGCATCGCGCCGGACTATGTGCTGGTGCACGAACGCCGGAAGGAGGATCTGGTGCAAAAGATCAAAAGCTACATCAAGCAGATGTACTCCGGGCAGGCGGAGCAATCGGATGATTACGCAAGAATGGTGAACGAAAAACACTTCGAGCGCGTACAAAGCTACCTGGATGATGCGCAGGAGCGTGGCGTAAACATCGCTGCTGGCGGACAAACCAATGCTGACGATCGCTTCATTGCGCCGACCATTCTCACCGATGTGCCGCTGGATGCGAAGGTCATGGAAGAGGAAATTTTCGGTCCGGTGCTGCCGATACTGACGTTTAGGTATTTGCAGGAAGCGGTCGATCTAATCAATGCTAAAGAGCGTCCGCTAGCCTTGTACATTTTCAGTAAAAACCAGAAGAATATTCGCTACGTATTGCAGAATACCCGCGCCGGTGACGTGGGCATCAATCACAACGGCGTTCACTTTTTCAATAACAATCTGCCTTTCGGCGGTGTGAATAACAGCGGCATAGGCAAGGCGCATGGCTGGTTTGGCTTCGAGGCATTTTCCAATGCGAAGGGGGTTTTCCGGCAGGTATTGCCGAGTCCCCTGGAACTATTACTGCCACCGTACACCCATTTTAAGCAGCGACTGATCGATATTGTTTTGAAATGGATTTGAATACAAAATAAATGGAGCAAACACCTATTCTCATTATCGGCGCCGGACCGGCAGGGCTGGCAATGGCGGGCAGATTTCGTCAACTCAGCATTCCATTCGAGATCATTGAGCGAAGCCAGCGCATCGCCAACGCCTGGCACGAGCACTACGACCGGCTGCATTTGCACACAGTGAAGGAGTTGTCACATTTGCCGGGGCTGCCTTTTCCGGCGGATTATCCGCGCTACGTGCCGCGAAAAAAGCTGGTTGCGTATTATGAGCAATACGCCGAGCATTTTGACATTCGCCCGCACTTTGGCGTGGAGGTCACGTCCATTCAACGAGTTGGCGACACCTGGCAAGTGCAAGCCCGGGATGGTCGCATGTTTGAAGCGGAACAAGTCGTCATCGCTACCGGCGTAAACCGCAAGGTCAATCGCCCTGGATTTGCCGGTGAGGAAAATTTTCAGGGTGAAATATTGCACAGCCGCGATTACAAAAACGCCGAGCCATTTCTGAATCAGCGGGTGCTGGTGGTCGGCATGGGCAACACCGGCGCGGAGATTGCACTCGATCTGAGTGAGCATGGCGTTGAGACCTTCCTTTGCGTGCGTGGCATGGTGAACATCGTACCCCGCGATTTTCTCGGCAATCCAACGCAGGTAACGGCACTGCGCTTGTCCAAACTGCCCACCTGGCTCAGCGACAGGATCGCGATTCAGGTGCGGAAATATGCGCTGGGTGATTTGTCGAAATTTGGCTTGAAATTTCCAAAAGTTTCCCCCACCGAGCAACTGCGCCGTACCGGACAAACACCGGTGATGGACATTGGCACGGTAGCTCAGATCAAGCAGGGCAAGATCAAAGTGGTGCCGGGCATCGATCATTTTACGGAACGGGGCATTGTTTTTAATAATGGTGAAGAACAAGCAATGGACGCGGTCATCCTGGCTACCGGCTATCGCCCGAAGCTGGAAGAATTGATCGAAGATGCCGATGATCTTTGCGATGAAAATGGCGTACCCCACTACACCATCGGCGCAGGTAAATACGAGGGTTTGCATTTTCTGGGCTTCGACAACTACACGCCCGGCGGTATTCTCGGGGTAATCGTTCGCGACTCGGGCATCATTGCCGAGCACCTGGTTTCGTCGATTAAAGCGCCTCATTAAGAGTATGTTTAAATTTTGACTTAGTCGTGCCTTTGGCGCATACTTTGGTCTGTCCCGAAGAGGATCCCTACGTGGCAAATGTTCATCTATAGAATCCCGCCAAAGGCGGGTAAAATCACTTTGCATTTTTCTCGCTCCGTCCGCGAGGGCTTGCCCCGGACAGCATTGCTTTGCGATAGACAATGAGCATTCCACAAAAAAACCGCGCTGACGCTGGATTGCATATAGCGACCTTCTATTTCAGCGCGGCGGCTATCGCCAGAGGCAATCAGGGAAGCTCACCGGCACTAATACCAATTTCAATTGATGACGACGTGTTAAAGAGTGTTTTAAGTATTGATTTACAAATACTTATGATTTCTCCCGAAGGGACGCTCCATAGGAGTCATATTGACCTTCGGCGCGATTTCCGATCCCGTCCTACAGTACGGGATTTCGCTGCGCTCAACTTCTCATCCCGACTTTTGGTGCGGGATTTTACTTCGCTCAACTTCCAAATTGGTATAAGTCATCCTACTCTACACCTTCGCTTCTTTTTTATCCGTTTTGGGGTAGTATTTCAGGGGCTGGTGCTCTGGGCGTTTTATAATTCCAAAGCTATTTTGAGCTTTATCTTCAATTCATCAAATATCAGATCAGATACTTCGCCTATTTCACCCGTGAAAATATTAACATCTAATGTTGCTAATTTATCCATTTTGAAAACGGAGGATCTACGTAAGCCCGTCCTGGAAAAATCAGAATGGCTTGGCTCTAATACCAAGTCAGTATCTTCTACATGAATGGGGATGACGGATGAAATAAAAGCAACGATTACATCGCCGGAATTGGACTTGCGATTAGTAAGTATTACTGCTGGACGGCGTTTGCTAGAGGATAAATCCGTGAATGGAAAGCGCGTGAGTACAATTTTCTTTGGTGTCATTCGTAGCGTACTTTCAGGTCGGCGTCGGTGTAAACGTTTTCTTCTTGGTTGTTTAGAAAATCAAAAGCAGAGCTATGCTCTATCAATTCCTGGATTTCACTGGCATGAATATCTGTATCCGTTGTTTTTTCATCGTGCAAAAATACAATGATTACTTCCTGCGGCGTGGTCACTTCTACATCTTCCAGTAATTTCAATTGCTTTCCATCGAAAATTGCTTTTACACTACGCATCATGAGTTTTGGTTTTAGAATTGTAACGAACAATACGTAAAATAAGTTTCTTTGTAGAATTAAAAATGGTTTTACGATTATTTTATTTCCAGTACCTTCTATTTCAGCGCGGCGGCTATCGCCAGAGGCAATCAGGGAAGCTCACCGGCACTAATACCAATTTCAATTGATGACGACGTGTTAAAGAGTGTTTTAAGTATTGATTTACAAATACTTATGATTTCTCCCGAAAGGACGCTCCATAGGAGTCATATTGACCTCCGGCGCGATTTCCGATCCTGACCTACAGTACGGGATTTCGCTGCGCTCAACTTCTCATCCCGACTTTTGGTGCGGGATTTTACTTCGCTCAACTTCCAAATTGGTATAAGTCTGCTTCTATTTCTTGAGCTAGTGGCTCGAGCATTAAGTCTCTGATACTTAAGTTGAAGTTATTTTGTAGCTAATCGAGGCGAAGGTTCACGACTTTAGCCTTCGCTAACAGAGGGATTCTTCAACGAAGCGTAGCTGCAAAAGAACGAAACTTGGGATGTCAAGGATTTAGTACCCGAGGGCACTAGTTCCATACTGAAATGTACCGGCGACTTTGGCGTAACCATTCC
>CAZFBU010000143.1:0-10809 GCA_964517175.1 uncultured Saprospiraceae bacterium | reverse complement strand
GCTACGAAGAAGATGGTCATCATCGACTAATGAATAAATAAACGACGGACAGATAGTCCGCAGGAAATGAAAAGAGAGTCGCAGTCCGGAAGCGGGCAGCGGCTCTTTTTTTGTGGTTAGTGCTGATAGTTGAAAAGTGGTGTCTGTATATCAATTCTACAGCCTCTCCGTGCGTTTCATCTCAAGACTTCGGAATGCTCAAAGTACTATTCTTCCGGTTCATCCCGCTCTGATACGACATTTTGAATATGTTGTGTCAGTATTTTGTATAATTCCTGATATGCGGGGAATTGTTCGAGGTATTGCAAATGTTTTTCGATGGTTGTCCGGTCGTTACGAATAGCGGGACCAGTTTGCATGGCAAACGGATCATTTTGTTGTACCTTCTGCGCTGTTTCTGAGATCAAAGGTCGCAGCAAATCAAAAGGCAAGTTTTCGCTTTCCAGAATATTGTACCCAACCTGAAACAGATAATTTGTAAAATTATTCACAAAAACCGCTGCCACATGCAGAATGGCGCGCTGAGCATCATCAATACGATAAACTTTCGGACTGAGATGCAAGGCAAGTTGCTCTAGCCGTTGTAAATCCATTTCGGAATTGGCATGAACACAAATGGGAATTTGCTCAAAATCCACAGTTTTATCCACCGAAAATGTTTGCAAGGGATAAAAAATACCAAACCGTTTCGAATAGGGCGCAAGCACCGTAGAAGGCGTTGCGCCGGACGTATGTACCACCAGCTTTTCACCGGTGGGAAGCGCCGAGACGACCGTTTCGATCGCATTGTCGTGTACGGCGAGGATGTAAATATCCGCATCGGTGCGAGTAGCTTCCAGACGATCCGTGGCTTTACTTTTGATGGATTTCGCCAAACGCCGGGCTTTTGCCAGTGTTCGACTGTAAACCTGAAGAACCGGGAAGCCACGCTCGTGCAATCGCTGTCCGAGGTGATAACCGACGTTGCCAGCTCCAATTAATACGATTGAGGGTTGCGCATTTGCCATTATAGGTTTAACGATACTTTTGGCTGATTCGGTGTGCCATGCTGATCGTCAGTCCGATCATCATCAGCGTCGTACCAATCCAGAAGTAGTTGATCCCCGGAAATTCAATCGCTTCCAGCACGATGTAATCCGAACGCAGGGAATCTGTTGCAATTTCTACTGGTACGGCAAAATCCGTTGGCGGCACCGATTGTGCAATGTAAAACTGTCCGGTTTCTTTCGTCGGATCAAAGCGCGCAAAGCCAATATTCAACCCAATATCCGAAACAACATCCTGAATGCCTAGCCCTTGACTGCCGCGGATGAGATAAATAGGTTGCGCCCGGTATTGGATGCCTTCCGGCGCAGTGATTTGCATAGCGGCACCAATGGCAATATCGCCTTCCTCCGGCACATAATCGGGATGCTGAGGGTTCGGAATCAGTTGTATGAGTTGCACATCAAGGTCGCCAATCTGGACAGATTCGCCTTGTTTTAGATTGTATTCCTGATAAGAAGGCTGATCCTCAAAATTGAATACCCGATTGAACATTTCTTCTGTGAGTCGGACTTTCGCATTGAGTTCATTGATTTGCTCCGGATAACTATATACCATCTGACCGCGCAGTGCCAGCATAGGCTCCACGACATACGTGCTGTCATCGTCTTCGCGCTTCACGCTGATGGTCGCCCCAATGGTGAGATCACCCGGTTCCGGTTTGTAATCCGGGTTTCGGGGTTTACGATTGATTTTTTCCACGCGGATGTCGTAGCGGCGCAGCGTGAAAGTATCCCGGTCGCGCACTTCAACCGTATCGAGAAAGCGGACGGTTTCGTTCTGAGCGACGTTGTACAATTTATATTGCAGGCTGTCTTCCTGCTGTTTGCGGTATTCTACATCCATTTCTACACGTGGCAGAGAGGGAATATGGGTAAATACATCTTTGTACCAATACTGCTTGGTGGAGGGATTGGACGCAGCAATTTTCGTGAAAGTTTTTTCGTACAAAACGTTTGGATAAAGGTTGAATTCCTCGATAATTTCACCTGCTTCGTTGCGCTTTTTGTAATTCACGGTGAAGGTTCGGGTGAACGTATCAAGCGTATCCGAGAGGTAAGTCACCTCGTAGCCACTCATGAACATGGGCGTATTTTTGAACAGCAAAATATTCTTTCGGGCTGCGTCGGAATCTGAACCCTCGATCAATCCATCCATCACAAACGGATTAGAAGAAACGTACTTCTTATTCAGGCTTGAAGCCAGAATACCGACAATCATCAAACCAAAACCGATGTGGGAAATTGACGAACCGGCAACTTTTAAATTACCCCGCAGGAAAGTGATGATGTAATCCAGATTCGTCACCACTGCAAAAATACCGGCGAATAGTAACAGCCCGTATTGCCAGGCCGTAGCCTGAATCCATTGTGCCGCCAGAAACGTCAATATCAGAGAAATGCCGACCGCTGCTGCACTGTGAATAGCAAACTTGCGGAAGTGCTTTGCCCAGTTGGATTCGCGGAAGCGTAAATACTGCGCACCACCGGATAGCAACCCTATGAAAATGCCAATCCAGAGTTGATACTTGTTGAAATGCGGGATCGGATCGGTAATGACACGCCCCTCAAAATCGGGGTTGAAAAACTGCATGATCTTGTTGTAAACCGGCAAGGAAGTAGAAGCCGTGATGAGCAAGGCAGAAAACAGCAGCACCAGCGTACCGATGAACATCCAGAATTCTTTTGAACCGGCGGCTTCTTCCTGCTTTGGATTGGGCACTTCGCGATAGCGCAAAGCCAGCATAACCGCAGAAAGCAACAAAAACACGCCGATAAAACCAACCAACTGCCACTCCAGCCCCATTTCCGTGAAAGCGTGTACCGAGGTATCGCCGAGCACACCACTTCGCGTGAGGAAGGTAGAATACAAAATCAGAATGAAAGTCAGAATATAAAAAACGTACGTACTGCGGATGGAATGCCCGGTGCTTTTCGCAATCAAATTGGTGTGAATACCCGCTACCAGAATCAGCCAGGGTACAAGCGACATATTTTCCACCGGGTCCCAGGCCCAGTAGCCGCCAAAACTCAGTGCCTCGTAGGCCCAGGCGCCGCCCATCACAATGCCCGTACCCAGTACCGCCGCGCTCATCAGCGCCCAGGGCATGGCAGGTTTGAGCCACTCCGTGTGCCGTCGGGTCCACAAACCTGCAATGGCGTACGCAAATGGAATAGTAGTAGAAGCAAAACCAAAAAACAGCGTGGGCGGGTGAATCGTCATCCACCAGTTTTGCAGCAGCGGGTTTAGTCCATTGCCTTTGATGAGGCTGAGGTAATCCGCGCTGGCGAAGATCGGCGCGTCCATAACATCGCGCAAGAGTAGGGTAGGGTTCGCTCCGATCTTGACATCACCAAAGTAAATACCCAGAATCATGGAATTGAGAAAAACCTGCACCAGCGCCAGAACGGCCATTGTGGAGGTTTCCCAGTCTTTCGCATTGAAAATGAGCAGAATACCCAGTACCACGTGCCAGAACATCCACAGCAGGAAGCTGCCTTCCTGTCCTTCCCAAAATGCCGAAAAGATGTACTTCATCGGTAAATCCTCGGAAACATGCGCCCAGACATAATTGTACTCGTAGTACTGCTTCGACATGACGAAAAACAGCATGCCGATCACGCCCAGCACACCCAGACCATGCGCCACAAATGCGCCACGCCCCAGCCGCCGCCAGGTTTCAAACTCCGCCGTTTCCCGTCTTTGTGTTGCAAAAAAATACGCCACCACCGCCATCAAACTGGCCACAAAGCCCAGCACAATTGCAAAGTACCCGAGCTTGCCCGGTAGCAAGTGTTCGCCAATATATTGAATGTCCATTTCTCTGGTTTATAAGTTGAAAGGTTGAAGTGTTGAAAGATTTATTTCAACGCCTTCGAAGTATCACCCCTCTTTTTCCGATTTGATATAAATTTCTTCGTCCTGATATTTGGAGGGGCACTTCATCAGCAAGTCCGTTGCGACAAACGCCTCTCCTTTCATACTGCCCGTCACCACGATCTGCTCTGACAGCTCGAAGTCCTGCGGCTTGCTGCCCAGAAACGCTACTTTCTGCTCCTGCCCCTTCGAATCCGTGATGTAGAAGCTGAAGTAGTTGGGGTCCTCTGCCGGGTTGTAGTACATTTCTTTTTCTTTCACCAGTTGACCGGCAATTTTTACTTTCGCCCCGGATTTAGCCGCTTCCGCGAATGTGCCATAGGTGCTTAAATCCTGCGCGGTGCTCATCAGCAGGGCAATGGCTACGATCACCATGACCCCCGCAATAACATATATTTTTTTCATGGCCAGATGTTTTATACAAGAATACGCTATACGCTTCTTTTTGTTGCGCCGAAGGTAATCAAATTGTTATTTCAAGTTTAACAAACAATCAGGAAAGCCGTTTGCGGAAATGTATAATTTAGATTGAATAAAAATTATCTCTTGCATCCTCTCATCTTCATTATCTTCCCATCTTTCTACTTTTTTCAGATATTTGCCACAAATCGCGAAGCTTTTGCATTTACAACAACTCAAACTCACCAACTTCAAAAATTACGAAACGCAGGCAATCCTTTGCTCACCGGCGATCAACTGCTTCGTAGGCTTGAATGGTATGGGAAAAACCAACCTGCTCGACGCGGTTTACTACACCTGCATGGGCAAAAGCCACAATGGTCTCTCCGACGTAAACGTGGTGCGGCACGATGCCGATTTTTTTCGGATCGAAGCAATTTTTGAAAAAGATGGAAAACAGGATAAAGTCGTAGCAAAAGTTATCCCGCGCAAGCGCAAGGAATTCGAGCGCAACAACGCCCCCTACGCCCGGCTTTCTGATCACGTCGGCATTTATCCGGTAGTGATTATTGCCCCCCAGGACACGAACATCGTACTCGAGGGCAGCGAAATCCGGCGTCGTTTTCTGGATAATACGCTTTCGCAAATGGACACCGACTACCTCAGCGCTCTGGTTACCTACAACAAAGTGCTGCAACAGCGCAATGCTGCCCTGAAGCAATTTGCCGAAAATCGCCGCTTCAATGCCGGGTTACTGGAAGTTTATGACGACCAACTGATCGAACCGGCACAGCGCATTCACCTGATACGGCAGCAGTTTGCGGAAAAATTCAATCCGGTTTTTCAAGCCATGTACGCCGCTATCTCCGGCGAACGCGAACGGGTGGATTGCCGATACAAATCCAAATTATCAGAAACGCCCCTGCGGGAACTGCTGTCGGAAGCCCTCGAAAAGGATCGCGCACTGCAACGCACCACCGTCGGTATTCACCGCGATGATCTCCTGCTGGATATCGACGACCACCCTGCAAAACAATTTGCCTCTCAGGGACAGTTGAAATCACTAGCGTTGGCGCTGAAACTGGCTCAATACGAATTCCTTCGTCGCGAAAAAAATATGCGGCCAATCTTACTACTCGACGATATTTTTGATAAATTGGATAAAAATAGAGTGGAGCACCTGTTAGAATTATTGTTAGCACAGTCGTTCGGACAAATTTTTCTGACTGATACCGATGAAGAACGCGTACGCGACATTCTTGGTAAGCTCGATACATCGTATCATCTTTTTTACATTGAAAACGGCAACGCAAACTTATCTCAAACTACTTAAAAACTGATGGTATGCTCGAATCCAACAACCAGGACATCAAGACCATTCTGCGGGAATTGGTGGACACCTATCGACTCAAATCGCGAATTACCCAGACTAAAATCGAACTGGCCTGGGAAAAAACAATGGGAGCCATGATTGCCAATTACACCTCGGAAATCAAGGTTCGCAACCACAAACTGTACGTAAAAGTGGATTCCGCGCCCCTGCGGCAGGAGCTTTCCTACGGGCGCGAAAAGATCATGCACACGATCAACCAGGAACTTGGCGAGGCATATCTGCAGGAAGTTATTATCCGGTAGTGCTGCTCCGGTGAAAGGTTGGATGTCTTTTCATTCAACCTTTCCACCCAAAATTGCAACAAAAACGACGATTTGCAGTTACTTGACTAATTGCAGTTTTTTTCTTAACTTTTGTTTATGAGTACATCACAAGATTCTATTTTCAGTAAAACGTTCGACCCGATCTATCAGGCGCTGCTTTGCTTTGGGGCGGTGATCGTTGTTATTCTCGCGGGCAAACTGGTCAACCTGATCGGCATAATGGCCGTTTCCAATCGTTTTCCGTGGATGACAGCGGCAGCTTTCATGTTGTTTTTTGCCATGTTCAATAGTGTTTTCTCGCTTTCCGCGAAAAATATGGCAAAATACTGGGGACGGAGCATTTACAGTTTTCTGGGGCTGGCGCTGGTCTCCGGGCTGGTGGCTTATCTTTTTTCTTCGCTTTCTATCAACGAAGCCGGATCCTATCGCTGGATTTATGTCGTACTTACGTTTGGTTATTTGGTCTTTCTTTCGATGGTGACTTTCATGCGTAAAATCGTGGAATTTGCCCAACGGGAAGAATGGAATCATCCGCGCATTCGCAGCAAAAACAACAAAAAGAGATAAGTGTAGCTTACACAACACTTTGCTTTGCTGCTTGTTAGCAATTTTGCATCAAAACAATCAATTATGAAAAAGTATCAGTTATTTGCACTGAGCATTGCCTTGTTCAGCTTCATGTCTTGCAATCAGGCGCAGAAAAAAAGTGCGGCCATAAATGAAAATACGCCACAAGCCAACGTAATCCTCATTTCGATGGAGGGAGAAGAACTGGAACCGGTGAATAAATCGGAAGCAGACTGGAGGCAGGAGCTTACGGAAATGCAGTATTACGTTTTGCGCGAAGCAGGCACAGAGCGGTCGTTCACGTCGGAACTACTGAACAATAAAGAAAAAGGCATTTATGTTTGCGCCGGCTGCGGGTTGCCGCTCTTCAGTTCGGAAACCAAATACAAATCCGGCACGGGCTGGCCCAGCTTTTGGGAGCCGGTTCGCAAGGAACATATTATCGATAAAAAAGATACGAGTTACGGCATGGTACGCGTCGAAAACGTGTGCGCGCGCTGTGGCGGTCATCTGGGGCATGTTTTTGAAGATGGTCCGCGACCTACGGGTTTGCGCTACTGCATGAATGGCGCTGCACTGAAATTCGTTAAAACAGAAAAGACAACGCTGGAAAAATAGCAGCAACGCTTTCTTCTGCAAAGCAAAGAGCCTGGCAATTTGCACAACAAACTGCCAAGCTCTCATTCCTGTTCTTTCGGCGGATCAATTCACACTTATCAATTCTACCTCAAAAATCAGCGTCGAAAAAGGTCCGATATCCTGTCCGGCACCACGCTCGCCGTACGCCAGGTCGTAAGGTATAAACAAGCGCCACTTCGAGCCTGCGGGCATCAGTTGCAATGCTTCCACCCAGCCCTGGATCACCTGCGTAACGCCGAACGTTGCCGGTTGTCCGCGTTTCACGGAGCTATCGAACACTTTACCATTCAATAACCGACCTTCGTAATGCACCGTTACCTGGTCATTGGGGCCCGGTTTGAGTCCATCGCCCGCCTGCATCACTTCATATTGCAAACCACTCGGCAATACCGTTACGCCTTCGCGTTTGGCATTCTCATCCAAAAATTGCTTGCCTTCTGCGATGACGCCTTCGTATTGCTTTGCCTGCTGCGCCTGCATGTACTGAGAGACGATCTGGTTTGCTTCTTCTTCGCTCACCTGCAGGTCGTTGCCTTCCACGACGTCCTTCAATCCTTTGGCAACCGCGGTAGCATCCAGTGAGGTAAATCCCTGCTTTTTGAGGTTCTGGGCAAGCAAGATACCCAGGCTGTAACTGACTGAATCCATTTTAGTTGTTTCGTTTTGCGCCGTAGCGCTCGTCATAAAAATCAAAATTGCTAAAGAGCTGAAAATAAGTTTTTCCATAGACATTTTGTAATGCAACTTTTAAAAGTTTGAAAAATATGCGTGCCTTGCGAAAGCTTTGTTCTACTTTTCTGGTTCGCCCCAGCGAAAAGTTTGCAGATCAAAACCCGCCAGATCAAGCGCCCGATCCACCACCGTGGCCGCCAGTTCTTCAAAGGTTTTTGGCTTGCTGTAAAAGGAAGGCGACGCCGGACAAATGATGCCGCCAGCCTCCGCCACCAACTTCATGTTGTTGATGTGAATCAAGCTGTAGGGCGTATCGCGCAGCACCAATATTAAACGCCTTCTTTCCTTTAATATTACATCGGCAGCCCGCGTGGTGAGATCATTGGAAATGCCTGCCGCAATGCGCCCCAGCACACCCATGGAGCAAGGGCACACGATCATCGTGCCGTAGCGCGCCGAACCGGAGGCAAAGGGCGCCATGAAATCGTTTTTTTCGTAAAAATCGAAAGGATATTGATTGTAAGCGCTATTGCCAAGCTCAAATTGCCAGTTGAACTTCGCATTTTCGCTCATCACCACACCCACTGCTTCCCACTGCTCCTGCAGCATTTGCAAACGATCCAGCAGCACCTTCGCATAAATCGAACCACTTGATCCGCCAACGGCTACTACAATTTTGTGCTTTTGCTCCATTGTTGCAAATTTTTATATTTTGCCGAAAAATCTTCGGGATGACATCCGAAAGTTAAATATTAATTAAACCAATTTCGTTACACATCAAAAATGTACTTCGCAGAGTATATTTGAAATGAAAGAACGACAAAGAACATTTTAAAAAAATGATAATATGAAAAAATTAGTCTTTGGTACTTTTTTGGTGCTGGCAGCACTGGCTACCTATGCTTTCATCGTGCCCAACAACGCACAAGGCCTAACTGTTGCAGCAGAAGCCGAAATAAAATGGTACACCTGGGAAGAGGCGGTCCAACAGATGGAAGAAGCGCCGAAAAAAATCTTCGTGGATGTTTATACCGACTGGTGCGGCTGGTGCAAGCGCATGGATGCAACGACCTTCAAAGATCCGAACGTGGTGAAATATATGAATGAAAACTTCTACGCCATAAAACTGGATGCAGAACAAAAAGAAAATATCGAATACGATGGACGTACCCTGAAGTTCATAGCCTCCGGCAGAAGAGGGGTGCACGAATTGGCTTACGCGCTGCTGGATGGCAGGCTTGGCTATCCTTCTTATGTGTATCTGGATGAAGAACAGCGCCGAATTACCATCTCTCCGGGTTATAAACCCGCCGATAGCCTGCTCAAAGAATTGCACTGGATAGGCGAAAATCACTACCAGAACACACCCTACCAGGAATATATGGAAAAAACAGGGAAGTAAAACTGGGGTTTTGTTGTTATTTGGGGCTTTGTTGTTATTTGGGGTAACTTGGATGTTCCAACCCAATAGCAAATAACCATTAACAAATAACAATCACACAATCAATCTCCTGCTCTTTTTATAATTCATCCAGCGATCGGGTCATATTATTCAGTTCACCCCGCAGGCGTTCGGCATCGTTGTAGGAGTCGATCTGGAGGATGCGCTGTGAAAGATTTTCAATGGTATCCAGGTGCATAATTTCCATCTCTACGTCGGTGCGCAGTTCCTCCATACTGGCCAGTTCGTCGTAGTGGTTTTCCTGCAGCGATCTCAGCTTTTCTTTTTTTTCTTCCAGCGCCCGCGCAAGCTGATGTTGCCGCAAAATGACGGATAATTTTCGCTTACTGGTTTCAAAGAAGGCCAATTTGGATTCCCTTAGCTTCAGTTCCGAACGAAATTTCTCAATCAAATGGCGCGTATCTTCTTGGATGCGGCTCGAAATATCCTGACTGTCGTCCAGTCGCTCTTCCAGTTCGGTAATACTGTCGCTAATTTCTGCTATTTGTTCTTTATTGAAAGCAATTTGCTCGTCACACTGCTCAATCCGGGTTTCTATCATTCCCTCCACACTTTCGCGGTATGCCTGCTCCCGGCGCTTATCGCGAAGGTATTTCCAAAGCCAGTACACGCCTATTCCCACCAGCGCCAGCGCCAGAAGCGGGATAAGCAGGAAGCGCAACGCGATCAGGTAGCGTAGCGCCAATAGCAAAAATGCGGAGAACAGAATGGCGTACAACCACCACTGGTTATCAGATTGTTTTCTTTTCATACTGGAAAGTTACAAATGCAATAAAAATTTTGTGAAATTTTAAACCCTTTTTTATTCTTATTGTTAAACACTGCGATCTAAAATAGCTAATGTTTTTTGTTTGTTTATAGTTTACACGGGATACCTCATCACGGGGTATCCTTGTTTTTTTTGTAAAGTAAGCATTTGAAATTTAACGCCTTATTCCGAGGTGTGAAGGCAGCGGGTAATTGAAAAGACAGGTTGGTGGTCAGAACATGCTTTTATCTTATCCATTCCGTTGAGCTTCCCATTTTTCCAGCGCCTCGCGCATGATAGCCAGCATCTGGCGAACGGGATAAAATGCCTCCGATAGCGCCTGGGTTTTGCCGTTTTTATCGGTAATCAACAGAATTTCGGTTTCATTGCGAGCTACGCCCGGATTGAGCAGGGATGGTTGCACCGACTTTTCGATGGTGGCATTGCGAATACCCGCAAAGCCAAGTTGGGTTTTGCCAAGTTGGATACCGTTTTCATATACGATCACTGTGCCCACGCGTTGCTGCGTCAGACTATTAAAAATGAAGGTACCCAGCGCGATCATGCTGGCGAAAAAGAGCAGCATGGCGAGTAGCATATTGGTATTGCGCGCCCGGCCGCTCGATTGCTGGCGCAACAGTAGCCCCGCGCCCACGCCAAAAGCAATGAACGCGATCAGTGCAATTGTGGTAATGCTCTGCAAGCCGGAATCGGCGGGTTCAAACGTGGCGATGATTTCTCCCAT
>CAZFBU010000142.1:8484-10841 GCA_964517175.1 uncultured Saprospiraceae bacterium | reverse complement strand
TGGTGCAAAGATAAGGCTTCTGCTTTGCATTATTCGGTGAAAATCGGAAGAATGCCCGATCAGGAATAAACTTGTATCACTCCATCTCCTACATGGTTTCGATAAAACTTGGGCCGGTCATTTCCGGCATATGATTCTTTCTTTTCGACTTTTTGAGCATGAAATCCGAACGAAATCGCCGGGCGTCTTGTTGACAATCAGGCAAATGAATCACCTTTTTTGTAATTTTGCAATCCAGGTAGAAAAAGTCTGAATAAAAATATGTTTCCGAAATACGATGTGATAGTGGTAGGCGCCGGACATGCCGGTTGTGAAGCGGCGGTAGCGGCAGCGAACATGGGCTCTAAAGTTATGTTGGTCACCATGAACCTGCAAACCATCGCCCAGATGTCCTGCAACCCGGCAATGGGTGGTGTTGCCAAAGGGCAGATCGTGCGTGAAGTGGATGCCCTGGGCGGCTATTCGGGCATTGTGACCGACGAAACGATGGTACAATTCCGGATGCTGAATCGATCGAAGGGTCCGGCAATGTGGAGTCCGCGCGCGCAGAGCGACCGCATGCAGTTTGCCTACAAATGGCGCATGATGCTGGAAGCCCATCCGAATATCGATTTCTGGCAGGAGATGGTAACTGGTATTATCGTGAAAAACGGCGTCGCGCGTGGCGTGCGCACGGGCATGGGGCTGGAAATTGAAGGCGATGCGGTCATTCTGACCAACGGCACATTTCTGAATGGCATTATTCACATTGGCGAGAAGCAATTTGGCGGTGGTCGCGCGGGAGAGCGCGCATCGAAAGGTATTACGGAACAGCTCGTCGAATTGGGTTTTGAATCGGGCAGGATGAAAACCGGCACGCCGCCCCGCGTGGACGGACGCTCGCTCGATTACAGCAAAATGGAAGTGCAACCCGGCGATGAAGGTGGCGGCAAATTTTCCTATACCGATACCAACCGACCGGACCAGCAAATCCCTTGTCACATCGCCTACACCAACCAGGAAGTGCACGATCTGCTGCGCACGGGCTTCGATCGTTCGCCTATGTTCAACGGGCGCATTCGGGGGCTGGGGCCGCGCTATTGCCCTTCGATCGAAGATAAAATCGACCGCTTTGCCGATAAAGACCGGCATCAATTGTTCGTAGAACCGGAAGGCTGGGACACCTGCGAAATCTACGTGAACGGCTTTTCTACTTCCCTCCCGGAAGACGTACAGTATAAGGCTTTGCGGCAGGTACCGGGTTTTGAAAATGTGAAGATGTTCCGCCCGGGCTACGCGATCGAATACGACTTTTTCCCGCCGACGCAGCTGGGCATGTCGCTGGAAACCAAGCTGGTGAAAAACCTCTTTTTCGCCGGACAGATCAACGGCACCACCGGCTACGAAGAAGCGGCCTGCCAGGGTTTGATGGCGGGCATTAACGCGCATTTGGCGATCAACGAGCAGGAACCGTTCATCCTCAAGCGCTCGGAAGCTTACATCGGCGTACTGATCGACGACCTGGTGAATAAAGGCACCAAGGAACCCTACCGCATGTTTACTTCGCGGGCGGAGTACCGCATCCTGCTGCGCCAGGACAATGCCGACATTCGCCTGACGCCCCTCGTGCACCAACTCGGCATGCAGGGCCTGGACGAGCGAATGGAACGCGTGCGCGCCAAAATTGCCGCTGCCGAAGCCATCGAAAAATACTTTGAAAATACGAGCGTCGCGCCGGAAAACATCAACGGCTACCTCGAAAGCAAAGAATCCGCGCCGCTGCGCCAAAAAATGAAGCTGCACCCGGTGCTGCTGCGCCCGGATGTGAGCATGGCCGAACTACGCCAGACCCTCCCGGGACTCAACGACTTCCTAAGCCAATACGACGATGAATTCATCGAGCTGGCGGAGATCAACATGAAGTATGAAGGCTATATCAAACGCGAGCAGGAGCAGGTAGAAAAAATGAACCGCCTGGAGGAGGTGCGCCTGCTGGAGAACTTCGACTACTCCAGGATCGTTTCCCTCTCCGCGGAAGCCCGCGAAAAACTCAACCGCATCAAGCCGCGCACCGTCGGGCAGGCGAGCCGCATCAGCGGGGTTTCGCCGGCGGATATTTCGGTGCTGCTGGTGCACATGGGGCGGTAAGGGGAGGTCTTTTGAAGATGAACTAAAAAGGAGTGCTTTCGCACTCCCGGAGGAATCCTACTACAAGGACTAGCCTTGTTTCAGATTCATTACAAATATACAAATAATTATGTTGATAATCAACATTCTGAGCTTCTCTCCATTTGCAAATTCGTACCTTTAGGGCAAAAGAAGGCGCTTTTCACCAAAAAGCATCCATTTCTCTGAAAAAATGAAATCCCGCTGTGCAT
>CAZFBU010000142.1:0-8384 GCA_964517175.1 uncultured Saprospiraceae bacterium | reverse complement strand
CGCTTTTCACCAAAAAGCATCCATTTCTCTGAAAAAATGAAATCCCGCTGTGCATGCGCAATCTCTACCTTACTAATCGCTTTTTCTGGCTGCTCGGGGGGCTGGTCGTCCTTTTCGGACTCAGCTTTGCCGTAGAAGCCTTGCTGCCGGTGGCGCAGGCCTTGTTTGTGTTGGCCCTTGCGCTGATTGTGCTGGAGGCGGGGTTGCTGTTTAGCAAAAATGTCCGCATCCTAGCGGAGCGCGAGCTACCCAAGTTGTTCAATCTGGGCGATGAGAATGCTGTTAAGATCAAAATACAGAACCTCGCCAGCCTGAAACTGGACATTGGCATTATTGATGAATTGCCGGTGCAGTTTCAAATTCGGGATTTCGAGAAAAAAATATCGCTGGAACCGGACGAACAACGCACCATTCGGTACGAACTGCGCCCGGTAGCGCGTGGAGTGTATGCTTTTGGCGCGATCAATCTGTACCTGAGTACGCAGATTAGCTTGGTGCAGCGTCGCCTGCGCGCAGAAACCGATGCCAAAGTGCCGGTTTATCCGTCTATTTTGCAGATGAAGCAGTTTGAATTAAAAGCATTTAACCGCACGGCACAATTTGCCGGCGTCAAAAAAATGCGGCGCATCGGGCACAGCTACGAATTTGAGCAGATCAAAAACTACGTGCGGGGCGATGATTACCGGAGCATCAACTGGAAGGCGAGCAGTCGCCGTGCCGACCTCATGGTCAACCAATACGAAGACGAGCGCGCCCAGCAGGTTTACTCCGTGATCGATAAAAGCCGCGCCATGCGCATGCCGTTCCATGGCTTGAGCCTGATGGATTATGCCATCAATACTTCTCTGGTGATATCGAATGTGGCCTTGCAAAAATACGACCGCGCCGGACTCATCACTTTTTCCGACAAGATCGGTGCGACCATAAAAGCAGATAACCACCCTACGCAGTTGAATAAAATTCTGCAGGCGCTGTACAAGGAAGAAGAACGACAACTGGAAGCAAATTATGAATTGCTCTACCACGCCCTGCGCAAACTGGTAAACCGGCGCAGCCTGCTGCTGCTGTACACCAACTTCGAGAGTACGTACGCCCTGGAGCGGGTACTGCCGCTGCTGCGTCGCATCAACACCTTTCATCTGCTGGTGGTGGTCTTTTTTGAAAATACGGAAATCCGGGATTTTGCCTACAAAAAAGTGGACACCCTGGAAGATATTTATCATCAAACCGTTGCGCAAAAATTCCTCGCCGAAAAATCCCAAATGGTGCAGAAGCTCCATCAATATGGCATCCAGGCAGTGCTCACTGCGCCGGAAGATTTGTCGATCAATACCATTAATAAATACCTGGAATTGAAGTCGCGTGGTTTGATATGAAGAAGCGCCCGGAGGCGGGCTGTTGCAGCATGCGGAAACCTTCGGAACCTTTTGCACAAGGATATTTATCTTTTCAATCGCCCTTCAAACAAAGTTTTCAACACCCTGTTAATTATTCAACGTGAAAAAATGGCAAAGAAAACCTATTTTTACACTTTGATGCCAGGCTATGTCCATACATGGCTTTCACACTAAAAACCTAAGCTCGACATGAAGTTCAGCGTTTCATCCTCGGAATTGCTCAAGCGTTTGCAGATTGCCGGTGGCGCCATCGGAACGAACCCCGTGCTGCCCATCCTGGAAGATTTCCTTTTTACCATCGACAATGGACGGCTCATCATTGCCGCAACCGACCTGGAAACGTCCATCATCACGGAAATTGATGTGATGGCGGATGCCGACGGCTCGGTGGCTGTGCCCGCAAAAATACTGCTGGAAACGCTCAAGGCACTGCCGCAGCAGCCGATCACCTTCTCGGTGAATGACGAAACACTGGGTATCGAGATCACTTCGGCTTACGGCAAATACAAACTAGCTGGCGAAAACGGACAGGATTTTCCGCGCATTCCCGAACCGGAAGAGGTGGATACCATTGAACTGACGGGCAGTATGCTGATCGAAGGTGTTAATAAAACGCTGTTTGCCACCAGCAACGACGAACTGCGCCCGGCGATGTCTGGTGTATATTTTCAGGTCGATTTCAATAAAATTACCTTCGTCGCAACCGATGCGCACAAACTGGTCAAATATACTTTCTCGGATGTATCGAGCGATGTATCCACTTCCTTTATCGTACCAAAAAAAGCGCTCAACCTCCTGAAAAATGCCTTGCCGGCTTCCAGCGAGGTAAAAATGGAATTCAACAAGTCGAATGCTTTTTTCTCTTTTGACGATACAAAACTGGTTTGCCGCCTGATTGACGCGCGCTATCCCGATTACAACGCCGTCATTCCCGTAGAGAACCCCAATGTACTGACCATTCCGCGCAACGACTTCCAGAATTCGCTGAGGCGCATAGCCATTTATGCCAACAAAACGACCAATCAGGTTATTTTAAACATCGCCGACGGCAACCTGACCATCTCCGCGCAAGACCTCGATTTTTCCAACGAAGCCACCGAGCAGCTTTCCTGCACCTACGACGGCAACCCGCTTACGATTGGCTTCAACGCCAAATTCCTGGTGGAAATGCTGAGCGTGCTCGATACCGATGATGTGAAGGTGGAAATGTCCACTTCTACCCGTGCGGGCATTCTCTTGCCGGTGGATGAAAAACCCAACGAGGAAATTTTGATGCTGGTCATGCCAGTGATGCTGAGTAATTAAGAAATTGATGATCGATAAAGCCGAAGGCATTTTTTATTGCCGGTCACTGATTGTTGATTGTCAAATGGATAGCCTATATTTGCGGGAATATACAACACCCAATTATTGACCAGTAGCATTTTCTGATATGAAGCGCATACTCTTTTTCCTGATTGGTTGGTCGCTTGCAGGCTGCCAATCCGAGCCACCAACACCGGAAGCTGTCATCCGACAATTTCAGGCACATATCGATAAGAATGAATTTGCGGAAGCCAAAGCCCTCAGCACACCGCGCGGGCAGCAGCGCCTGGATGACCTCGAAGCCATCATCGCCGGTGAATTGGCTGATTCTACTATTTTTAATACAACTTTTCTTGAAATTGATTGTCAAATAGATGGCGATACGGCCCGCTGCCTTTGCCTCGTGCAGGACTCCTATGAACAATATAAGAGTGATTACAAACTCGTAAGAGTAAATGGCAAGTGGCTGGTGGATGTACCCGAGGAAGAATCGGCGGATGAAGAAGAATTCATTGAAATGCTCGACTCCCTGAATTACGACTCGCTTTTTCGGGAAGATGGTAGGTGATGCTAATCTCAAACTTTGCTATTTGTGGATGACATTCAACCGAAAATCGGACTCTTTTTTGGCTCTTATAATCCCGTTCACGTCGGGCACATGATTATTGCCAACTACATGGCAACCCAGACGCCCCTGCGCGAAGTCTGGATGATCGTTTCGCCCCACAATCCATTCAAACCCAAACGCACCCTCGCCCGCGACTACGACCGCCTGCACCTGGTGCAATTGGCAATCGGCGATAATGCCCACCTCCGGGCTTCGGATGTGGAGTTTGGCTTGCCCCAGCCTTCCTACACCGTGGATACCCTGGCGTATCTGAAAGATAAATACCCGGAAAAGCAATTTGCCCTCATCATGGGGGGTGACAACCTCGCCACACTCCACAAGTGGAAAAATTATGAACTACTGCTGCGCGACTACGAAGTGTTTGTGTACAGCCGCCCAAGCTACCAGCACGTTGAACTGGCGGAGCACCCCCATGTGCATCTTTACGAAGACGTACCACTGATGGAAATTTCCTCGTCTTACATCCGCGACTGCATTCGCGATGGAAAATCCGTGCAGTATTTGGTGCCCGATGCTGTATTTCAATATTTGCAAACCAGCAACCTATATCGCAATCTGTAAACTGCCGGACAGGCTGGCGCGAATTCTGTTTTTTCAAAACAATAAGCTACCTTTTTTAGAGTTTTGTTATTGCAAAAAATAAAATAGAACATGCGCAAGTTTTTACTCCTTTTTGGCTTGGTCATTGTTTTGTATTCAAATGCAACCGCCCAAAACGAACTCGCCATCGGGCAGTGGCGTTCGCATCTCCCGCACATACTTGGCCAATGGGTGACCCAAAGCGAAGATAAAGTCTATTACGCAACCGAATGGTCGGTGGTCTCGTTTGATAAAGAAGAGTTTTCAACGGATTTTCTTTCTACTGTGAATGGGCTGAGCAATACCGGTGTCGGGATTATTAAATATGTGCCTGGCAGCGATATTCTGATTATTGTTTACACCAATAGCGTTATTGACCTGGTGAAGCCGCGCGAAATTTTCACCCTCAATCAAATTCGCAACTTCCAGGGCATCGTCGGGGAGAAAACGATTTACGATATTGCCATTGAAAATGATTCCATCGTCTATCTCGCTGCAAATTATGGCGTGTCAAAGCTCAACATACGCTCAAACCGCTTTACTTTTACCACCTTCACCGGCGTAGAAACCCGCAGCGTGCGCACTTTCGGGGGCAATCTCTACATCGCAACCGAAGAGGGCGTCTATTTCACCCCAACCGACAACCCCAATATCACCGACATTTCCACCTGGCAATGGCTGGGGCAAGACGAAGGCTTACCGCCCGTTTACGAAACGGTCGCCCTGGAAATCTATCAGAACTATCTTTATTTTAATGTGAATGACACCCTGTTTCGGTGGCAAAACGACCAACCGGAACGCGTACACACCGAAACTAATTTCGACCTGCAATACCTGAGCGCCGAAGGCGAACACTTACTGGCGGGCTACCGCTGCCGGTCGGGTTGTGCGCAGAGTAAAGTGTTATATTTTAATAGCGCCAATACCTTCGGCATGCTGGCGGCTAATTGCGTCAGTTCGCCCAATTATGCCGTGCAGGACGAACGGGGGCGCGTCTGGTTTGGCGATCGCTTCCGCGACTTTCGCATGATAAACAACGTAACCGACGGCAGTTGCAATCTGATGACGTTGAATTCTCCCTATTCGGAATTCAGCCGCGATATGGCGATTTATAACAACCAGCTCTGGATGACCTCAGGCGGCGTGGATCAGACGTTTAGCTATCGCTTTCTGGATCATGGTTTTGCTTCCTTTATTGATGGGCGCTGGACGATCTACAACCGCTTCACACGCAACGAAATTAAAGGTGAAAACCCAAATAACCCCGACGACGATTTGTTCGATTTTCTGACTATTGCCGTTCATCCGGCAAACGGAACCGTGTACGCTGGTTCTTTTTTTGAAGGATTAATCGAATTCGACGGTGAAAATATGACCCTCTACAACGAGAAAAATTCCTCGCTGAGCAATGCGGTCGGCGATCCGCAACGCACGCGCATCAGCGGCTTGGCATTCGACGAGGACAACAACCTCTGGGTTGCCAACCATACCGCCGAGCGACCGATTTCGGTACAAAAAAACAATGGCGAATGGCAAAGCTTCCGCCCCGGCTGCAACGTCACGGAAATCCATGAGATGGCAATCGACCAGAGCGGATTCAAGTGGTTTGTGACCAGCAGCAGTAGCTCCGGGCTGCTGGTGTTTGACGAAGGTGATCTGGATAATCCGGCAGATGACCGCTGTCGCGTTTTCACTTCCAACAACAGCAATATGCCCACCAATATTGCCAATTGCCTTGCCGTGGACCTCGACGGAGACGTCTGGGTAGGCACGGCGCAGGGCGTTATCATTTTTGAATGCGGCAGCAGCGTCTTCGATGAGCAATGCCAGGGAACACTGCGCGTAGTCGAACTCGACGGCTTTGGCGCTTTCCTGCTTTCCACCCAGGAAATTCAGGCTATTGCGATTGATGGTGCCAACCGAAAATGGATTGGCACGAAGAACGGCGTTTTTCTGCTTTCACCGACGGGTGAGGAGCAACTCGCGCATTTTACAACAGGAAATTCCCCGCTTTTCGACAACAATATCACGGCTATTGCCATCAATCAGGCAACGGGCGAGGTGTTCATCGGCACGGACAAGGGCATCATTTCTTACCAAAGCGATGCTACGCAGGGCGGTCGCGTAAACAGTTCCAACGTAGAAGTTTACCCAAATCCGGTGCGCCCGGAATACACCGGCCCGATTGCCATCAAAGGCCTGGCGCGCGATGCCAACGTCAAGATCACCGACATCAGCGGTCGCCTGATCTACGAGACGCAGGCACAGGGCGGGCAAGCCATCTGGGATGGTATGGATTACAACGGGCGGCGGGCCGCCAGCGGCGTGTATCTGGTATTCAGCACCACGAATGCCCGGCTCACTGGCTTCGGCGATCCGGATGCGGTGGTTGCGAAAATTGTGATTATCAATTGATAGATTGACGATAATGGTTCGAACTAATAGATGTTTTGTTTAGGCTTGCCCCAATTCCATCTTTCGATTTTTAGGCATCAAAAGAAAAAAGAAACTGCCTTTTCAAGTACTTGAAGTTTAATTTTTTCACTTTTTTTAAGTTTGCCCACATTATCTAAGTCCGATTTCTTCGAAAGCACAAAGTCCTTAGTCTCTTTAGGGATTTCACGCCCATTCATCAAGAAATCCATAATTTTCAACTCTTTTCCTGCCAAAATAGAAAAGTACGCATTGAGTAGATCTTTTTCAGGGATGCTTTTGGGTAAAAATCGAAAAGATGATACAGCGGCATAAGATGGATCTAATTCGATGCTAATCCATTTTCTTTTGAGACTCTCTGCCACACACCCTGTTGTATTAGAGCCTGAAAAAATATCAACCACTAAATCATCTTTGTTTGTCAAATATTTAATAAAAAACTCCGGAAGCCTTGCAGGAAACCTTGCAGGATGACCTTTTAGTCCTGCTTTTTTGCAATTTGCCAAGTAGCTCGAATTCGATTCTGAGTTAGGGATTTGAAGCAAATTCGAGGGAATCGCTCCTCCGTTATCAGTAAAATTAGCCCCAATATTGTGCCCGGAAGGTCTTTCTTTAGGAGTGTAGTAAGCATCAGGGTCTTTCAATAATTTTTTCATTCTATCACTGTAGGGGACTAGCACTTTTGTGATATCAGCCTTTGGATATGGTGTTTTTGAAAACCACCAAATATTATTCACCGCATCCTTGACTCTAATTTTCCTCTTATTCACCCACTCAATTGGACTTGGCAGTTTAGATGGATTATACCAATAGAAATCTTCGGCAAGAAAGAAGCCAACATTATCACAAAATTCGATAGGGACTCTAAAATTATATAAGCTTCTTACAGGAATACCGCTTTTATAAGCTCCTCCTAGGTCGAGCACAAAGCTTCCGGTAGGTTTTAATTTATTAAATACCAGCCTTCCAAATTGCATTAACCATTGGATGTATTCTGCTTGGTCTTCATTCCCATATTCTTTTTTTCTGAGAAGTGCAAAAGGAGGGCTAGTAATAACTAAATCTATACTATCGTCAGGATAGTTTTCAAGGAATTCTAGGGAATTCCCTATGATTTGAGTGCCATTTTGAGTTGAATACGCTTTTTTCATATCACAAAGTTAGTAAAATCTCCGAATATATTCGGAGAGACACTCCGATTATATTCGGCATTTTTGCAATTATTATGGAACTATTGAATAATTTAGAGGATTTACTACTTGTAATTTCAAGAAATGTAGTCAGATACAGAAGGCAACTAGGATTGACTCAAGAAGAGCTTGCCTATAAAGCTGAAATTGATAGAACATACATTGGCTATATTGAGAATGCTAGACAGAATATCTCCATTGAAAAGCTTTGCGCAATTGCGAAAGCACTTAAAGTTAATGTGGCTGATTTGCTCAAAAGGGAAATAGAACCTGCAATAGCTGCTGAACCTGAAGCAACGTATGGTGCTATAGAAATATTCAACCTTATCTTCCCCTCTTTGCAAATGCTGCAGGATTTAGCAACAAAAAATGGGATAAATGATATTTTCCAAGACAATGGGGGAAAACTGCTTCAAGTACTATTGATTACAGGTCTATCGGATTTACCTGGTCGTGAAGGAAATGATGCTATAGATGCAGAAGGAAATGAGTATGAACTGAAATCATTGAATGTATCTCTCACAAAAAGTTTTTCTACTCATCACCATATGAATCCTTTTATCATCGAAAAGTATCGGAAAGTTGATTGGATTTTTGCCGTTTATCGAGGAATCGAAATATTAGAAATATACAAACTGACTGCTAAAGATTTAGAACCCTATTATTCTAAATGGGAGGCAAAATGGCATAGAGATGGTGGTAAAGACATAAATAATCCCAAAGTTCCACTCAAATACGTTAGAGAGGTAGGAAAACTACTTTATGAAAGTGACGGAACAGGAAAAATCAGAAGAATTAATTTAAAAGAGATGTAAATTCTTGCAACGGACGCTTTCCACCAATAATCTATTA
>CAZFBU010000141.1:7175-10900 GCA_964517175.1 uncultured Saprospiraceae bacterium | reverse complement strand
TTACTGCGTTTCCGCGAATAATTTCACCAAATTTATCAAAAAATCCACATCATCCGCATCGTGCGCAGCGCTCATGACTACGCGCGTGATTCGTTTGTCCTGCGGCGTCGGGTAGGAAAAACTGGAAATCACCACTTTGCGTGCCTCCAGCCAATCTGCTAATCGCCTTTTTTCGGTGTAAAAAACCGGATAACCTGGAAAATTTTGAAAAAAGCCGGTGTTGGCGAAAGGTGCTGCAAACTGCGCAATGTTGCGAAATAAGCGTTGCCGCGCGGCATCATATAGCTCCTGCGTCTGCAAAAAAGCATCGAGATACGCCGGCACCATGGGCGATGCCCCTCCAAACTGAGCTTGTTGGAGCATTTTGAGTATGAAATCCTGCCTGCCTAAAATCATACCGCCAGGCAGCGCCAGTGCTTTGCCGAGGGAGGCGACGACGATCAACTCCACATTTTCCGGGGTTTCCAGCGTCGAGTAAATACCCGCCCCCCGCCTGCCGGTGATGCCAATGCCGTGCGAATCGTCCAGCACCAGCGTGACCGGAACGTCATGGGGCAGTTGCCATAGCCAGCCAAAATCATATTGCCGCGCCCGCAGCGGGTCGAGTGCTCCGGCAAAAAGTACCATTGGTTCGCCTTTTTTTGCAATTTCCAGCATACGCAACGACCAGGCTGCAAATGTTTCCTTGGCATAATTGCCTTCGCCAAACAATGCCGGATGCACATCCGGCGCGAAGTAAAAATCACCTCGCCCCTGCAATGCCCGTACCACCAGTTGTCCCGCCAACGTCCCCGACGAAACCGTCAGCGCTGCCGGAGCGCCCGTCCATTTCGCGAGGAAACGCTCGGCTCTGCCAAAGACTTCCAGGCGCATATTCGACAGGCGAGAGCCACCGAAGTTGGTGCCGTATCGCTTCACGCTCTTCATCAAAAGAGCTTGAAAATCAATATTTTGTGCTATGCTCAGGTAGGACGTGCCGCTGAAGTAGAGCCAGTTCTCATCATTGAGATGTGCCACCCTGCCAGGAAGGCGATCGGTTACAAACATTGCTTTTTGGCAAGCAATTTAGCGTTTTATTTTGCAGTTTTCAGGATCAAATCAATCCAATTTGCGCAGCAATTCTTTCGGATTTTTCTGATATTGCACGGCGCGCTCGGGCGAATAGCCGAAGGAAGCGTGCGGCAGCAGACGGTTGAGGGTATGCGTCGCCAATTTTTGTTTGGCAGGTGGAATAACGACGGTGATTTCGTCTCCGTCTTCCAGCTTGAAAAACAGGGTGCAATTTTGAAACAAATGCACGCCAAAAGGCGCGCGCTGAACGACAACAGCATACACCCAAACGATCTTTTTGGGCTGATGGCGAAAGAGCCGCATGAGGCGATCATCGTTCCAGTTTTGGTAAATGTGGAAAAGCGCCGTGATGCCCAACACCGTAAACGTCAAGCCGGCAATCGTGACCAGCGCATTATCGTGAAAGGCATACAAACAGCAGATAAGCCCGGCGAGCAGCAGGAGTGAGAAAGCGATCAACTGCATGCGTTGCTCGCGCTCTACGCAGCGCTGCAAAAGCTGGATTCCGGGATGTCTGAGCAGGCGTTTGTCTGACACGGTTTATTTTTAGTTTTAAAACTTTAAAAACAATTTGTTGTTTAAATTCGATGCTATTCTTATGTTTATAACAAAGTTAGTGGTATTTTGTGTAAATATTTTTTAGAAAAATGTAGCGCTAATCTTCGATTGGCGAAAAAATAGCATAACCGGCGGCTAAAGGCCGCCGATACAAATCAATAAAACATGTCACAAACAAATTATACCGAAGAAAACATCAAATCACTGGACTGGCGCGAGCACATCCGCATGCGCCCGGGGATGTACATTGGCAAACTGGGCGATGGCTCAACGGCGGATGACGGCATTTATGTGCTGGTGAAAGAAGTGATCGACAACTCGATCGACGAGTACGTGATGGGCTACGGCCGCCAGATCGATGTGCTGGTGGAGGATGGCATCGTGACCGTGCGCGACCACGGTCGGGGTATTCCGCTGGGCAAAGTGATTGACTGCGTGAGCAAGATCAATACCGGCGGCAAATACGATTCGAAGGCATTCAAGAAATCGGTGGGTTTGAATGGCGTAGGTACTAAGGCAGTGAACGCGCTGTCGGAGTATTTCAAAGTAGAGTCGGTGCGGGACGGCAAGGTGAAAACGGCGGAGTTTGAGTTGGGCGAACTGACCAAAGATCACAAGCTCAGAAAATCGGACGAAGGCAATGGCACTCTGGTGCAATTCAAACCGGATACGAGCGTGTTCAAAAAATATCGCTTCCGGCACGAATATCTGGAAAATCAGTTGTGGAACTACGCTTATTTGAACGCCGGGTTGAAGATCAATTTCAATGGCACAATTATCCAATCAAAAAATGGTCTGCTGGATTTGCTGACGCGCAAAACCCAAGCCGAGAGCCTGCGCTACCCAATCATCCATCTCAAGGCGGAAGATTTGGAAATTGCGCTGAGCCACGGCAATCACTACGGCGAGCAGATTTACACGTTCGTCAATGGGCAGCATACCACGCAGGGCGGTACGCATCTGAATGCTTTCCGCGAAGGCATTGTGGATACGATACAGCGCTTTTTCAGCAAAGGAAATTACGACCGGCGTGACATTTTGGCATCCGTTGTCGGCGCGATCAGCATCCGCGTGGAGGAGCCGGTTTTTGAATCGCAAACCAAGACCAAGCTCGGCTCCACCGACATGGGTCCCAATGGCCCGACCATTCGTACATTCGTGGTGAATTTCATGCGGGAAAAGCTGGATAATTTTTTGCACAAAAATCCGGATACGGCGGCAGCCCTGGAAAAGCGCATCAAGCAATCGGAACGGGAGCGCAAGGAAATCGCAGGCATTCGCAAACTGGCGAATCAGCGTGCGAAAAAAGCCAATTTGCACAACAAAAAATTGCGCGACTGCCGGGTGCACTTCAATGATAGCAATCGCAAAGTGGACGACGATATTCGCAATGGAACGACCGTGTTCATTACGGAAGGGGATTCTGCGAGCGGTTCGATCACCAAAGCGCGGGATGTACAAACCCAGGCGGTTTTTAGCTTGCGCGGTAAGCCGCTAAATTGCTACGGTTTGACCAAAAAAGTGGTGTATGAAAATGAAGAATTTAACCTCCTGCAACACGCCCTCAACATCGAAGATGGCCTGGACGAACTGCGCTACAATCGCGTGGTGATCGCCACCGATGCCGACGTAGATGGCATGCACATTCGCTTGTTATTGCTCACTTTCTTCCTGCAATTTTTCCCGGATTTGGTCAGAAACCGCCATCTGTTTATTCTGGAAACGCCGCTCTTCCGCGTTCGCGACAAGCAGCAAACTTTCTATTGCTACAGCGAACCCGAAAAGCAGCAAGCCATCAAAAAGCTGCGCGGCAAGCCGGAGATCACACGTTTCAAAGGTTTGGGTGAGATTTCTCCGGATGAATTTGGCGCTTTTATTGGTGAGGACATTCGCCTGGAGCCGGTCGTATTGAATGAAGATTCCGATCTGGATGAAATCCTGAAATACTACATGGGCAAAAATACCCCGACCCGTCAGGAGTTTATCATCGAAAACCTGCGCTTCGAGGTGGATGAAGCCGATGAGGAAGAATCGGTACCGGAAGCCCCCGTGGAGCAGGCGGAGGAACTGGCGGAAGCTTAGTTTTAGTGGGCAGT
>CAZFBU010000141.1:0-7075 GCA_964517175.1 uncultured Saprospiraceae bacterium | reverse complement strand
GCAGTAGGCAGGAGCAGAAGTTGGGTAATGAATTTGCACTGGGATATGAGTTTTAAAACATTAATGGCATATCAAAAGGCGTTTGGTTTAGCGATGCAGGTCTTTGATTTATCAAAATCTTTCCCTAAGTCCGAAACTTATGCATTAACAGACCAAATTCGCCGCTCCTCCCGTTCTGTATGTGCCCAGATCGCGGAAGCATATCGCAAAAAGCGATATCCCAACTATTTTATTAGTAAATTAACGGATGCTGATGCCGAGAATTCAGAGACACAAGTTTGGCTCGATTTTGCACTTTCGTGTCAATATCTAGAACAAGAACGACATAAGGAATTGCAAGAGCAGGCGGAAGAAGTTGGAAAATTAATTGCTTTTATGATTAACAATCCCGGAAGATTTGGAGCCGATGGGAAGTAAGGAGCATACCCACTGCCAACTGCCCCTGCCAACTGCTTACGATCAAGATGCTGTCACTTTTACATGAGAAACCCTCTGGCACAATAGTTGTCCTCTCAGAGATGGTGTGGGTAAATTATTTTTACTGACAACTTGACATTATTCCACGGAGTGAATACCTTACAATACAGAAGGTAGTTTTACCGATAAACTTAGAACGAATCCTATGTTCGACAATATACTTTTTCACCAGCGATTTGAGGACGACAGTGATTTTTTACCGCTGATATCCATTGATGAGGAGGATGAAATGCAGAACGACGAGGTCTTTCCGGAGATACTCCCGATTCTGGCGCTCAAAAACACGGTACTTTTCCCAGGCATTGTCATCCCGATTACGGTGGGGCGCGATAAATCTATCCGGGCGATTAACAAAGCTTACGAAAGTAACAAGACAATTGCCGTTTTGTCGCAGCGCGATACAAATGTAGAGGAGCCAAATATAGAAGACCTTTACAGAATTGGCACGATTGCAAAAATCCTGAAGCTGCTGAAAATGCCAGACGGCACGATCACCGCGATTATTCAGGGGCGGCGACGCTTCTCATTAGTAGAACTGATGAGCGAGGACCCCTACATGGAAGGGCGTATCGAATTGCTTGGCTATATCAACCCGAAAAATAAGCTGGAATTCGAGGCGCTCATTGCATCGATTCTCGATTTGGCGAAGGAAATCATTGAGCTTTCGCCCAACATACCGCAGGAGGCGTCGGTGATGCTGCGCAATATCAACAATCCCAGCTTTTTGCTGAATTTTATCGCCTCCAATATTGGCGGAAAGGTCAACTCAAAACAGAAAATACTCGAAATCAACGACTTACGCGAAAAAGCTAATGTCATTTTGCAACAAATGAATAACGAGTTGCAGATGCTGGAGTTGAAAGATCAGATCGAGAACAAGGTGCGCGGCGATCTGGAAAAGCAACAGCGTGATTATTACCTCAACCAGCAGTTGAAGACCATCCAGGAGGAACTAGGGCAGAACCCGCAAGAAGAGGAAATCCGAGAGATGGAAGTGCGGGCGAAGAAGAAAAAATGGTCGGAAACGGTTGCAGAAGTCTTTGATAAAGAATTGAATAAACTGCGCCGGATGAATCCGCAAGCGCCGGAATATGGTATTCAGACCAATTATCTGGAACTGATGCTCGATTTGCCCTGGGACAAGGTCACCAAAGATAACTTCAACCTGAAACGTGTAAAAGAAGTGCTCGATCAGGATCACTTCGGGCTGGAAAAAGTGAAGGAACGCATCCTGGAGCACCTGGCAGTGCTGAAGCTCAAAGGCGATATGAAAGCGCCGATCCTGTGCCTCGTGGGGCCTCCGGGCGTGGGTAAAACCTCCCTGGGCAAATCCGTGGCGCGCGCGCTGAAGCGCAAGTTCGTGCGTATGTCTCTGGGCGGTTTGCACGATGAATCCGAAATTCGCGGGCATCGCAAAACTTACATCGGCGCGATGCCCGGGCGCATCATTCAATCGCTGAAGAAAGCCGAAGCGTCCAATCCGGTTTTTATTCTCGACGAAATCGACAAAGTTGGTAAGGATTTCCGGGGCGACCCCTCTTCTGCCTTACTGGAAGTGCTTGATCCTGAACAAAATAGCACTTTTCACGACAATTATCTCGACATCGAATACGACTTGTCGAAAGTGTTGTTCATTGCCACCGCAAACTCACTAAACACTATCCAACCGGCACTGCTCGATCGAATGGAAATCATCGAAATCAGTGGATATTCGCTCGAAGAAAAAGTAGAAATTGCCAAACAGCATTTGATTCCGAAATTGCGGGAAGAGCACGGCCTGATCGGCAAACAGATTCGCCTGACGCCCGCCGTCATCGCGCGGATTGTGCAGGATTATACCCGGGAATCGGGCGTGCGCTCGCTCAACCGGGAGTTGGCGTCCGTGATGCGCTACGCCGCTAAAAGCGTGGCAATGGAAGAAGATTACAACGTAACGATCAAAGCAGGTGAGTTGCGCGACATTCTTGGGCCGACCCGCTACAGCCGGGAAGCATACGAAGAAGCCCCTACGTCGGGTGTTGCTGTTGGTTTGGCGTGGACCTCTGTGGGCGGCGAGATTTTATTTGTCGAATGCAGCCTGAGCAAAGGCAAAGGAAATATTACCCTGACCGGAAACCTCGGTGATGTGATGAAGGAATCCGCGACAACCGCGCTCAGCCTGATCAAAGCCAATAGCGAAACGCTGGGCATCGACTCCGAGTGTTTTGAAAAATACAACATCCACTTGCACGTGCCGGAGGGCGCCATCCCGAAGGATGGTCCGTCGGCGGGTATTACGATGCTCAGCGCACTGACCTCCGCATTCACCAAGCGCCCGCTCAAGCCTCATATGGCAATGACCGGCGAAATAACCCTGCGCGGCAAAGTGCTTCCGGTGGGCGGTATCAAGGAGAAAATTCTGGCGGCTAAGCGTGCCGGCATGCAGGATATCATTCTCAGCAAAGAAAACAAAAAACATGTGGAAGATATTAAAGCGGATTATATCGACGGTTTGACTTTCCATTATGTCGATCGCATGGAAGATGTGCTTAAGGTAGCCTTTCAGTAAAGGTTTATTATCTTTTCCGTCGCCGATAAATCACGATGTTGGGCATCCCTGAAAAGGAATGCTCTGAATAGGGCGTTTTTTACTCCCAGGACGTTCTGGCTTTAGAACGAGAATTCGTCCGTTTATTCGATTCAATGTCAAACATTACATTTGGCATCAATCAAAATGCAAGATCAGCGTAAGGCCTTTGTCGGTCATTTGCATCGCATACCCAACGTGCTGCTGCTGGTAGAGCGTCTGTATTTGATTATTGTAGGAACGGACCGCTTTGCGCTGGAAAGAACCGGAGATGATCTGTAGGGTGATGCCTCCGCCAAGCCCGATGCCGCTAATGGTGAACAAATCATCGCTCAACCCCCGATTGTCGGCTCTTACCAGGATACCGGCAAAGCCCATCAAACCGCCAATCGTGTAACTTACGATGCTCAACTGATCGGTCAGTACCGCTACGCGCACGCGTTCGCGGGCTTCGGAATAATCAGACATAAACCATTCCATTACCGGCAGATTGAGCCGCTTGCCATCCAGGAGGTACGTTCTGCCCAGAAAACCGGGAACTTGCACAATGGTATCTCTGGCAATTTCTTGGTAAGTTGCTTGCCCCGCCAGTGGTCCAAAACACAGCAGGCAAAAGGCGAAGCAGAGTATTTGTTTTATCATAGTTTAGTGTAAAAAAACGTGAATCCTCCCGAATTTTTAGAACGTGAAGGGGCATTTCAAAAATTCGGGAGAATTTCTATTAATCTGAATCGTCATTCATCAGATGGACGATCCGTAGCCGAACCACTAATCGTGTGCCCGAAAAAGATAGCATTGGCGAATAATTTATTGGTGCCAAACCAAAACGCCCGGAAATTGGGGTTATCGGCAAAGTTTATCACCTTACCATTACCGACGCTACTCACCACAACGACCGCCGAATTGGCAATTTGCGCTTTGGTTTCCTGGCTCGCGTAGCCGCTCAGCAGGGGATTTTCCGTGTGCGTCACAGGCGTTGCATAGCGATTTTTTGCCGGTTTGAAAAAGCGGTTGCCCCGACGAAAAACGGGTAAAGTTTCGCGTTGGTAGCCATACCCGAGCGGGTGGGTCAGGTCAAGTTTTGCTTCAAAAATAGAACCGGGCAGGAAGCGCGAGCGCAGATCGTCGGATAAAAGCCCGTAAGGCCGAAGGTCTTCGTCTTTGCTTTCCGCCGCCTCCACGAATTCTACCGCCGACAAGCCCTGCCGCTTGAGCCAGGCGGCAGCGCCCTTCATGGCGATGAGTGTTCCGCCAGCCTGCAGCCAGCTTCTCAGGCTGTTCGTACCGCTCTGTGCAATGGTATTGTAAGAGCCATCCGCCATAACGATGACGTTGTAGCGGCTCAGGTTTATGCGGTTCAGATCGGCGGCGACCCCTTTGGTTGCAACGATATTGTATCGCTGATCGAGTAAATGCCAGGCTTCGCCAATATCATAAGAACTGGTGCCCTCTCCTACCACGAGCAGCACTTCCGGCTTTTGCAGAAGCGCAAAGCTGCGGCTGCCCAAATCAATGCCTTCGAGGGTCAGTCCGGTCTCTGCCGGCGTAAAGGCGACATTGTACGTAGCGGCCGCTTCCTGAACCAGTCGATATACCTCATCGGGGCTTTTCGTTTGCCCTTGCACAACGGGGATCATCACCGTGCCCTGCGGGTAGTTCACGCCGTCCACCGTGAATGGAAATTCGGCAACTTTAGCCCGTAATCCATTTGCCATCAGATGATTAGCAGCGGCAGGTGCATAATAATCATCCCAGCGCAGGAGGTAAGCATAATCGGCTCTTCTGACGGAAGTCGCTTTTTGCATGGGCATTTCCGCCAGTTTATCGCCCAGCAGACTGCGGTCCGTGACGCCGGCGTACGGCATATTGAAAGCCATCGGCAGTGTCCAGGTAGAAATATCGTAAAACAGGCTGTCTTCAAATTCCGTCAACGTTTCAAACAAAACCCGCACCATGTTGTAATGCGGCTGGTCGGTAGGCACGACAAAGGCGCTTTCCGGCTCGTAGGTTTGCCCGTCAATGGTCGTGCGCTTGGCTAGTTTATGAACCTGAATTTCGTGCATTTGCAGCATGTCGAGAAAATGGCGCACGCGAGCGGGGTCGTGCTGATCGCCAAAAACGTAGCCCCGAAGCTTGTCGCGGCGAGCGCGGTCGAGGGAGTTTTTGTGAAAATCGCGCTGAAATTCCAACAATTCTTCCCGCATTTCGTGGGTTGCCTGTAAAGTGGACAGGGCGGTCGTCACTTGATTGCGAATCGTTGCCGGAAAGGTCAGGATGCCATTGTCACTCTCCTGCATGTGCCCACGCGAACTTGCCTGCTCAAACAAGATGCCGATAGCGCCATAGCCATCCGGATAAGCAGCGCCTTTACCGTAGTAAAAATCGTCGTAGCCTTCCTGCGTAAAATACAGTTGCCCGATTTTATCCAACGCTTTTGCGTGGTAAGTGCCGATTTTATATACCAAATCCTGATTGCGCTGTGGCGTTACCGGGTGCGTCCGCGCCGGCACGCCGGGCGAAAAGTGGTAGGTAGCGTCCGTGCCCTGCTCGTGGTGATCGGTGAGCACATTGGGTTTCCATTCATGAAATGCTTTGATGCGCCCGCGGCTTTCCGGGTGCTGTACAAACATCCAATCGCGGTTCAAATCGAACCAGTAGTGATTGGTGCGCCCGCCGGGCCAAGCTTCGTCGTATTCGCGATCATTGGGGTCGGCGGTCATATTTTTATTTTTGTGCACGTTTGCCCAACTGGCAAAACGATTGAAGCCATCGGGATTGTAGCAGGGATCGAGCAGGACGACCACGTTGTCCAGCAAATCCTGCACTTCCCGGCTCTGCCCGGCTGCAAGATAATAAGCCACCAGCGGTGCCGCATTGCCACCGCTGGGCTCATTACCGTGCACGCTGAAGCCCTGGTACAGCAGGGAGGGCAGATTGGCAATATCAACGGCATCAGCGCGGCTGGGGTCCACCAGCGCCTGACGCTGCGCCTTAATATCATCGATGTTCGTGTGATTTTTTTCTGATGTAATGATCAAATAAACTAAGGGGCGCATCTCATAGGAGCGAGCATATTCAACCAATTTAATGCGGGGCGAACGCTCCGCCAGCATTTTAATGTATTGGTATTGCCGGTCGTGGGTCAGGTGCCATTCGCCGATCTGAAAACCGAAGAACTCCTCTGGCGTTGGGATGCTTTCATCATAAGAAATATCTGGTAAATAATAAGTCAGAGGTTGCTGCTGGGCAAAAACTGCCGTAGCTAGCAGCACGATCAGTGGTACAAACAGGAATAGACGTTTCATCATAAAAACTATATTTTTGTAATTGATGCAATTTTTGAACCTCGCTAAAATACAAATAGTTTGTACGGATTTGAGAAATGCGAAATACTTTTGCGGAAGAAATGACATTACCAACGATCGTTTCCTTTTTTACCAAAAGTGAACTTTTTTTGTCAAAAAATAATTTCAATTTTATAGAAAATGCTCAATCAATGAAAAACGACATCGCTGACCAGATTCTGGAAATGCCCGATGCGCCGCTCATTTTACAAAGAGTGCAGGAGTCTCTCGCTGCTGAGCAGGAGATTAGAAAGCATTTCTACGAGGCTGTAAGCGAGGATCAGAAGGTTGAGTTCATCAATGGTGAAATTATCATACACCCTCCCGTAAAAAAACAGCATGACAACGCAAGTGGAAACTTGTACATTTTGCTGAAAACATTTACGGCAAAGCACCAACTGGGATATGTCGCCCACGAAAAAGTAATGGTTTCGCTCACCCGGAATGACTACGAACCAGATGTTTGTTTTTTCCAAAAGGCTATCGCAAAGGATTTCACAGAAGATCAAACGCTCTTTCCCGCGCCAAATTTTATTGCAGAAGTTGTATCGCCAGGTACTAAAAAACGCGATTATGGCATAAAATACGATGATTATCAAGCGCATGGTATCAAGGAATATTGGATCATCTCGCCCAAACAACAGGTGATAGAAAAGTATGTGCTGGATGGAGAAAAGTACGAACTAGT
>CAZFBU010000140.1:0-11363 GCA_964517175.1 uncultured Saprospiraceae bacterium | reverse complement strand
GCGCTTGCCGATGGCATCCCTTTGGGAAACCGGACGGCACTACGCCCCGAAGAATGAATTGGATGCGCGCATGCATCTGACATGGCGGTGAGAGCGGGATTCGAACCCGCGGTACCGGTTTCCCAGTACGACAGTTTAGCAAACTGTTGGTTTAAGCCACTCACCCATCTCACCGGCATTTTTATTCGCTTTCGATTAAGCGCCTGCAAATGTAGGCAATCGGTCTCGAATATGCAAGACTGATTGTTGTATTTTTTTCGGAATCGATTGCCACTGCTTCTTTTTCAAAGTATTAAATGATGCAAAAAGTTCCGTAAGGACTATTTTTCGTTTAAACTCAGTTTGATCTTCTTTTCCAGGTCCGATACGGTATCGTTGAAAACTGCATCCGTTTCCATTAAATCCTGCACCGTTTTGCAGGAATAAATCACGGTGCTGTGATCGCGACCGCCAAACATCTCGCCGATTGCTTTGAGCGATTTGTCCGTCAGGTTTTTTGCCAGATACATCGACAACTGGCGTGCGATGACGATGGAGCGTTTGCGGGTCTTGCCCTGGAGCTTATCCACCGGTACATTGAAATACTCGGCTACCAATTTTTGGATGAATTCCAGTGTAATTTCCTTGTTGATCTGAGAAACGAAATTTTTGATTACTTCCTTTGCCAGGTCGAGATCGATTTCACGCTGATTCAGCGAAGATTGTGCTACCAGAGATATCAGCACGCCTTCCAATTCGCGGATGTTGTTTTGAATATTGTAGCAAATGTATTCAACTACATTTGACGGGATTTCCAGGTTTTCATTGCTCATCTTGGCTTCCATGATGGCGATGCGCGTTTCCAGATCGGGCGCTTGCAAATCGGCGGATAAGCCCCATTTGAAGCGGGAGATCAGGCGTTCTTCGATGCCAACCAGGTCTTTTGGCGGTCGATCAGATGTTAGTACGATCTGCTTGCCGCTTTGGTGCAATTGGTTGAATATCTGGAAGAATATATCCTGGGTTTTTTGTTTATTTGACAAAAAGTGGATATCGTCGATAATCAGCACATCAATCATCTGATAGAAATTGACGAAATCGTTGATTGCGTTATTCTTCAGTGCCTGAATGAACTGATTGGTGAAGTTATCAGATGCGACATAGAGAATGGACTTGTCTTGAAAGCGCATTTTTACTTCGTTGCCGATGGCGTGTGCCAGGTGCGTTTTACCCAAACCGGTATCGCCATAGATGAACAGCGGATTGAACGAAGTGCCGCCGGGTTTTTTGGCAATGGCTAAGCCCGCCGAGCGCGCCAGTCGATTGCAATCGCCTTCAATGTAATTGACAAAAGTGTAGTTTGGGTTGAGCTGAGGTTCGATCCTGGATTTTCGAATGCCGGGAATTACAAAAGGGTTTTTGATACTTTCGGTGTCCACCATACCAGGGGTGTAGGTATCCGTATTATGGGTGCCATTCTGTGCGCCGGCAGCTCTCGATACCCCGGTTAAAATCTGGTACTCCAGGCGTCCGCGTTCGCCCAATTCTTTACGAATAGTGGTTTTCAGTACGTCCACGTAATGCTCTTCCAACCATTCGTAAAAAATAATGCTTGGCACCTGAATCGTAAGGGCGTTGTTCTCCAGACGAACAGGTCTAATGGGTTCAAACCAGGTTTTGAAGCTCTGCGGATTCACGACCGACCGGATCGTGAGCAGACAGCTATCCCAGACTGTAGCATGATCTTTTGTCATTCTTCCAGTAAATTAAATTATTTAACAAAACAAATTCCAATAAAAGAGTGCCCTGCTTTACGTAATTTTGGAAGTATCAGTAAGTTAGACACATACGCATTATTCGCGTATGGATAGGAGCTCCATTTTCTCGAAGTGCTTTTCAGAAAAGCGGAGGATTACAAAGGTGAGAAATTTTTTTCAAAATCGAAACCCATCCACAAAAGTTTTTTTGAGATTTTTTTTTTAATTATTTCAAAATTGGACAAAGCTTGTGAATACTACATAACAATTTTCTTGCAAGCTGGTAAATGTTTCAACATCAAGTTAATAAACTCAAAACCAGTTCGTTAAGTTATTGCTTGTTCTCAACGTCCGGAGAGAGCAGGATATTTTCGCAAGTTTCGCAACGGTTTTTGCGGTTGCGCTCGAACACCACGTCCAGCCGCCCGAGCATAATTCCTGCCCAGCCAACCTGGTTGATCAGTACCGGTTCGCCGTCAAGATTTTGTACAACATCCGGTTGATTAAGAAAGGTGTGCGTATGCCCGCCCAGGATGAGGTCAATGTTTCGGCTTTGCGCGGCAAGTGTCACATCGGAGACACGCTCCGGCTCGTTGCGGTATTTGTACCCCAGGTGCGATAAGCAAATCACGTAGTCGCAGTTTTTGTTCTTTTTCAATTTTTTGGCAATGCGATTGGCATTGGCGATGGGATCGAGATAGCGGGTCTCTTTGTATAATGCGGACGGGACAAGGCTTTCCAGTTCAATACCCACGCCCAGCACGCCGATTTTGAGTTGATCCACTTTGAAAATTTTGTAAGGCAGGGTTTTGCCGTTCATAATGGTATCCGAAAAATCGTAATTGCAATTGATAAACGGGAAACTTGCGTTGGGTAATTGCCGGTACAAACCATCGATACCTGCGTCAAAATCGTGGTTACCAATTGTAGCTGCATCGTAGCCCATTTTGGTCATCAGTTTGAATTCCAGTTCGCCGCCGTAAAAATTGAAGTAGGGCGTCCCCTGAAAAATATCGCCCGAATCAAAAAGCAGCACATTTTTTTCTGCCTCCCGCACCTGATCGATCATGGCCGCACGTCGGGCAGCACCACCCAGCCCCTGATTGCGGCCGCCATCCATCGGGAAAGGCTCAATGCGGCTGTGCACGTCGTTGGTGTGCAGAATGGTCAGTTTGATGAACTCCGGCTCTGCTGCCAGCGCTTTGATCGGGAATGCTCCCATGCTGGTGACCATAATGCCCGTACCAAAAGTTTGAAGGAAGTTTCTGCGTTTCATTTTTATTGGTTGAATGGTTTAAGGGTTGATGATTTGAATTCTCCCGTCAGGCGTTGCATTGATCGGTTTGCCGTCAACGGTTTCTTCTTCTACGTGCTCGATAATGAGATCACGCAGAAAGACGCCCAGATCTTCGCGCTTTTTGTCCATAAAAAACGAACAGTCATCGCCGCCATTGGCTACATAATCCGATACACCAACTTTGTAAATTTTATCATCCTGAATAGGTTGTCCTTTGACCGCAACGCTCACCAACTGTCGGTTTTTGATCTGCATTTGCACCTGTTTGCTAACTGGGATTCCTTCATCCTCCGCGACTTTTGCAAAAAACTGACGGAGCGTCTCTGCATCGAGATAGAGTATCGTCACCATATTGTCGAAGGGCATCAATTCATATATTTTTCCGCTGGTGATGTCGCCTTGCGGGATAGCCGGAATGCGGATACCGCCATAATTGACACTGGCAAAGTCGATATCCTCGTCCAAAAGCTCGTTGATTTCCTCGTACAGCAAATCCGACATCCAGTTGCCGAGTGCACCTTCGGGCTTTGCTTTGGTCATTTCCCGGGCCGCCTTGCCGATCACCTGATTCATTTCTACATCCAGTTTTTCCTTGTAGGGCGCAATCATCGCTTCGATCTCCGGATCGGCAGCGGGCACAACCGTTGACTGGGGTTGCATGCGGTAGCCCTGGGGTTGTACCTTTGCCAGGTGGTTTACCTTGCAGGCGCTGAATGTCAGCGATAACAGGAAAGCAAAAAGCAGTTTTTTTAGCATTGTGTTTCTTTTGTGTCCAACAAATTTAGGGTTATTTGAGGAGAATCCGGGCTTTCAAAACTTTAAATTGCAGGAAAATGTAAAAGCGAATTCGCTTCAGGAAGGTATGCTTTTATATCTTTGTCACAAGATGGTTCCAAAGCATCAAAACCCAGCACTATTTAGCATGAATGAGCGTCAAAAATATTCCTTGCTTTTTGCCCTGTTGGGCATCATTTTTTACGTCCCATTCCTCGGCGGTGTGCATTTGTTTGATTGGGATGAGGTCAACTTCGCCGAGATCAGCCGCGAAATGCTGGTGCTGGATGAGTACTTTCGCGTTTTCGTGAATTTTGATCCCTTCTGGGAGAAGCCACCCTTTTTCTTCTGGCTGCAGGCGGCGGGTATGGCGGCTTTTGGGGTAGGGGAGTTCGCGGCACGCCTGCCGAATGCGATTTGCGGGGTCATTACCCTGGTGCTGCTGTTCAATATGGGCATGACGCTGTACAACAAGCGCTTCGGCATCCTTTGGGCGGGCGTTTACTTTGGCTCGGTACTACCGTTTTTATACTTCAAATCGGGCATTATCGATCCCTGGTTTAATTTATTTATTTTCCTGGGGTTGTACTATTTCATCCTTGCTTACTGGAAAAGAGAAAATTACAAAGGCATTGAATTAAAGCGCAGCCAATGGTTTTACCTGTTTATCGGCGGCTTGGCAATTGGCATGGGCATCCTGACCAAAGGTCCGGTGGCCTATCTGATCGCAGCGCTCACGATGTTTGTGTACTGGGTATATCAGCGCTTCCGGTTTTATGTGAATGTGCCGCAATTTTTGTTTTATACGCTTGTCGCTTTTGCAATTGCCGCGACCTGGTACGGGATATTTTTTATGGATAAGTTTGAAGAATTCAATGCTTATCAATATCGCCTGCTGAGTACGCCGGATGCCGGGCACGCAGGGTTTCCGGGCTATCATTTCATCGTCGTATTGATTGGGTGTTTTCCGGCTTCTGTTTTTGCGATTCGCTCCTTTTTTACAATGGAAAATGAGGCGTATGACCACCGGCAGGATTTTAAAATCTGGATGAAATTCCTCTTTTGGGTGGTGCTGATTTCGTTTACGATTGTTCGCTCGAAAATTGTCCATTATTCTTCGATGACTTATTTTCCGCTTACATTTCTCGCCGCTTTGGTCATCTACAAAATGCTGGATGGACGGATTCAATATACCCGTTGGATGAAAATTGGGTTGTGGGGAATCGCTTCGCTTTACCTGATCGTCGTTTTTGCTTTGCCTTTTCTGGGTATGAATATCGACCTCATCAAACCGCTTTTCAGCAAAGATCCCTTCGCATTGGGCAATCTCGAAGCAAATGTTCATTGGACAGGATTGGAAGTTATTCCAGGAATTTTGTTATTAGGTCTGATGATTTATTTTAATCAGGCAATACGTAAGGGCTTGCAAACCAGGGCTTTTTCCGTTTTGCTGGGAGGCATCGGCGTGTTTGTCATGCTGACGCTGATCTCTTTTATCAAACGCATTGAAGGTTATTCGCAGCGAGCGGCGGTGGAGTTTTTTGCCAGCAAAAAAGCCGAGGATTGCTATCTGCACACGCATGGTTACAAATCCTATGTGCATCTCTTTTACGCCGAGCCGCAGGATGGCAATAAGTGCTGCTTCAAAGATGAAACTTGTACCGAAAAAATATTGCACGGCGAACTGGACAAGCCGGCGTACATTGCCACGAAAGTGCATAAAGCCGAAGAAATCTCGAATTTGCCAGGTGTAGTTGAGCTGTATCGCAAAAACGGATTTGTGTTTTTCAAACGAGAATAGTTTGGCACAGATGCGCGTTACAGAAAAGTCAACCCGTCTTTGCAGGAGATAAAAACTGCACGGACTATTGATATCGGAAACGAACAAACATACGATTTTGGCAAACAGCATCAATCCAAATATACGGCGACAGCAACGACAACAACTCCCTGCTTCGGAGTATGTAGCGGGTATTCTGCAGGGCGACCGCGTCCTGCTTAGTCAGGCAATCACGCTGGTGGAAAGCCATCGCCCGGAACATCGGCAGCTGGCCCAGGAGGTGATCGAAAAGTGCCTGGCGGAGAAGGCTGCTTCCGTGCGCATCGGCATTACCGGCACCCCGGGTGTGGGGAAAAGCACGTTTATCGAGGCGTTTGGCATGCACGTGATCGGGCGGGGGCACAAGATCGCGGTGCTGGCGGTCGATCCGTCGAGTCAACTGAGCAAAGGCAGCATTCTGGGTGATAAAACGCGCATGGTTCAGCTTGCCGCAAATGAACGTGCGTTCATCCGACCCTCGGCAGCGGGCGAATCGCTGGGTGGCGTAGCGCGCAAAACGCGGGAGACGATTTTGCTGTGCGAGGCGGCCGGTTTTGATACGATTTTGATTGAAACGGTGGGCGTTGGGCAATCCGAAACGGCGGTACACTCTATGGTCGATTGCTTTTTACTCTTGCTCTTGCCCGGCGCAGGTGATGAACTGCAAGGCATTAAGCGCGGCATTGTAGAAATGGCGGACATCCTGGCGGTCAATAAAGCCGATGGCGAGCGCTTGTCCCTGGCGAAGCGCGCCCGGCAGGAATACAAGAATGCGCTGCATTTATACCCGTTGAAAGAAAACAACTGGACCCCTAAAGTTGTGACCTGTTCCTCGACCACCGGAGACGGCATCCCGGAAATCTGGCAATTGATCGAAAAATTTCGGAAATTCACACAGGAAAATGGTTATTTTGAACACAACCGGCGGCGGCAAACCCGCCATTGGCTCTACGAAACCGTCGAGACGCAACTGCGAGAACGCTTTTACAACGATGAAAAGGTGAAAACGCGGTTGCAGGAAATTGAAAAAGCAGTGCTGAATGAAGAATTATCCACTTCGCGCGGCGCAGCCGAGCTGCTGGATTTATTTTTCAAAAAATAGACAATAAGTAGGTGGACAAATTTATTTTTCTATTTGACAGGATTAATGCTGTAGGCATGACTATGTCACAAGATTGACAAGATACTGTAAATCGAAGATTCACAGTATCTAAAATCCTGAAAATCTCGTGAATCCTGTCTATTCATTGACAAATTAATTTTGTCCGGGTACTTAAGTACTCGGGCAGAATTATTTTAAGTATAACTTTTCATAAAATACAGATTATCAATATTTTACAAGTTTACCCAATTAACGCCGAAGGTCCGAGGAACTCCTACGGAGCATCCCTACGGGACAAATAACATTGTCCACCTACTTAGTCATGTTCAAACATTAATTTACCAAATCTTTAAGATTTAGTAGATTTCTGATTGTTAATACGATAACGCTCACTCCGTTCGTCGTTGAAATAACGCGATTCACCGAATTGTTTCAAGAAAAGCGAACCGAAACCATCATTTTTTAATTTACATAATCAAAGCAAAACCTTTAAATCAATGAACAAATTAGTCGTACCATTAATCCTGATAGCCTTTGGCTTGATCGTTTTCGTAAGCGGTTGCAGCAATTACAACAACTTCGTGGATATGGAAGAGGACGTCGAAAACGCCTGGGGCAAAGTGCAGAGCGCCTACCAGCGTCGTGCAGACCTGATTCCCAACCTCGTGAATACGGTGAAAGGCTACGCGGACTTCGAGCAGGAAACCCTGACGGCCGTGACCGAAGCCCGCGCCAAAGCAACGAGCGTAAACATCGACCCTTCGAACCTGACGCCCGAGAAATTGCAGGAGTTTCAGAGTGCCTACGGCGAAATGAACAGCGCGCTGAGCCGTCTGTTGGTCTCGGTGGAACGCTATCCGGAACTGAAAGCCAACCAGAACTTCCTCGAATTGCAGGCACAACTCGAAGGCACGGAAAACCGCATCAAGGTGGAGCGCGATGGTTACAATAACGTGGTAACGGAGTTTAACAAAAAAGTGCGGCGATTCCCGGGCACGATTTACGCCAGCATCTTTGGCTTCGATCAGCGCCCGCAATTCCAGGCGGAAGAAAGCGCCCAGAACGCGCCGGAGGTGAATTTTGATTAAAATAGCAGGAACGAGTGGTGTTACAGGGTAGGGTCGTCCAGTGGTAACCCAGCGCTGTAGCACCCAAAACCAGCAAGTATGTTTGAATTTTTCAGCAAACCAGACGAAGAACGCATCATTGCAGCCATTCGGGCAGCGGAGCAAAATACCTCCGGCGAGATTCGGGTGCATTTGGAGAAGAAACTGGACAAGGACGTGCTGACGGAGGCCCGGCAAACCTTCGCCAGGCTGCGGATGCACAAAACCCGTGCGCGCAATGGGGTGCTGATTTTCATCGCGCCGGAGCACCATCAATTTGCGATCATTGGCGATAAAGGCATTCATGACACTGTTGGCGAGCATTTCTGGCAAGAGGAGCGCGATATTATACAAACGCACTTTCGGCAGGGCGCTTTCGCGGAGGGCATTTGCCAGGCGATTGAGCAAGTAGGTGAAAAACTCAAAGTACATTTTCCGTATCAAACCGATGATGACAACGAACTACCCGATGAGATTTCCTATTCAAAAGATAGATAGAATTACCTATTGCTGATTGCTAATTGATCCAAAGAGAGAATGAACGATCTGCAATTTCCAATTTCAATTTTCAACATGAAGATTCGATCCATATTATTGTTCTTATTTCTGTCCATCGGTACGTTGGCGCTAGCCAAGCAAGTGCCGCCCAGGCCGAATCCGCCGCGACTGGTGAACGAATCCGCGCGCATGCTGAATGCTTCGCAGGTGCAGGCGCTGGAGCGCAAGCTGGTGGCGTACAACGACTCCACTTCCACGCAGATCGCTATCGTGACCGAGCGTTCGCTGGAGGGCGATGATATTTTTGATTATTCCTATCGCCTGGCTCAAAGCTGGGGCATCGGACAAGGTGATGATAATAACGGTATTTTGGTTTATGTGGCTTTAAATGATCGACAAATTTATATCCAAACCGGCTACGGCGCGGAAGGTTTCCTGCCGGATGCATTGGCAAAGCGGATTATCGAAAATGTTATTAAACCTGCGTTTCGCAGTGAAGATTATTATGGTGGATTAGATCGGGCGACGGACATTATCATGCAACTTGGCAGCGGCGAATATTCCGCCGACGATGTGAATAACGATAGCGCCAGCACCGCTGAAATCGTGTTGGGTCTGGCAATTTTCCTCATCATTCTTATCTTCTTCGTTTTCATCATTGTGGCTGCCGCCAGAAGTAAATACGGCGACGATGATGACGACGACGATGGCGGCTACTGGCGTGGCGGTCGCTACGACGAAGGCAAATACCGCCGACGCGGCGGCGGCTGGATATTCATACCTGGCGGTGGCGGCGGCGGCTGGTCCGGTGGCGGTGGTGGTGGCTTCGGCGGCGGTGGTTTTGGAGGCTTTGGCGGCGGTAGCTTCGGCGGCGGCGGCGCAGGCGGTAGCTGGTAAGGCTGAAATGCGGATGATGCTTTCTCCTTTGCCGATTGTAAATTTGCCGGGAAAGTGGTAACTTGACGACGAACATTTTTTACGGGTCAACTGATCCCAGGCATATCAGAATTTCCCAGGAATGAAGAAACTTTACATCGCGGTTTTGGCTGCTGGCAGCGTCTTATTAACCACCTGCACCCCGAAAACTTTATCCCGGTTTATGACGCAATCCGACGCACTGGTTCTAGCCGAGCCGTTGCAGGAGCAAAGCTCCCCGGGGCGCTTTGTACGCAGCAGTTGCTACGATCCGTTGGCATACACGCCCGACCCCAGGCATCCGGAACACACGCCCATCAAGTACGTGCGGGTGAATTTTCACTGGATGAATAACAAAGAGCGTAGTATCAATTATGACGGCGAAAAAGCAGTTGCGTTTACGTACGAATTGTTGCGCGTGATCAATGACGACCTGGCGAATAATAAAAAAATGTTTCTGCCGCCGGGCAACGATACCCCCGTGCTGCCTACGCGCTACCGCTTCGCGCTCACGCCCCGCTCCAATGATCCTTCGGATACCGGCATCTATTTTCACTACGACGAAGCAACCAGCTACTACGTGCACAAAGGCAAAAACGCAAACCTTCACAAACGGGATGTCTTTGACCGCTACGGCATTCAGATGGATACCGTTTTGAACATATTTATCATGCCGCACCACCCGGATAGTGTGGCTTCTGAGACTTACAATGCCTATGCAGTAGGCGTTGCGCTGGGCAATGGCGTGAAAGCCGCTGGTATGTTTGAAAACGCTGGTGTGCCGGAAAATTACAAAGGTATTTTCAACCATGAAATCGGTCACATCTTTGGCTTGGGGCACGCCTGGACGCTCAGTGACGGCTGCGATGATACGCCCCGGCACAACAATAATTGCTGGGTGCGCACCGCCGAGCCACCCTGCGATACCGCCGCTTCCAATAATCTCATGGATTACAATGCCTACCAACACGCCTGGACGCCCTGCCAGATTGGAAAGATTCACTACCGCATGGCGCAAGAGCATGCCCCCCAACGCAGGTTTCTGCAGCCTAATTGGTGCTCCCTTCGCGACGAAGCCCACATTCACATTCGCGATACCGTGGAGTGGCGCGGCGCAAAAGATTTGGAAGGGCACCTGACCATTGAGCCGGGCGGCGAACTCACCATCCAGTGCCGCGTGTCTCTGCCCGCTAATGCCAGAATCACCGTCAAACCCGGTGGTATTTTGCGTTTGGGTAAAGATGCTCGTTTGCACAATGCCTGCGGCAATCGCTGGCAAGGCATCGAAATACAGGAACAAGGCAAGCGCCGCGGCGAAGTCATCTTCATGGGCGAACCCAAAGTGGAGGATGTAGTACATGCGCTGAATTGACTTTGGCAATTAAAGCCGCCGATAAACGTGCCATGTTTTATTTGATGAACTTTCAAAAAGTGAAATTTCCACTGGAATTATCAAAGAAGTATTGCTTTGGTTTTAAAATAATGATTATCAAGACTCTAACGGGATTGGTTAGCAAATATACGATGTCCTATCACTTGTTTATCAAAAATGCAATCCGTCTTCTTCAATAATTTGCCGGGAAGGTTTTACCGAGATGCCAGGCAGTTTGCTCCAGCAGCGTTGCCGTGTTTTGGAGGGCTTCCGCCAGATTCATGGGGCGGTTCAGGATCGAAAAAGCAGCGCGAAGCCCCAATTCTTCTACCTCTGCGGGAGTTGCCAGGAGGGTTCCGCAGAGCGCAACAACCGGGATATGGTACTTGCCGGCACGCTCGGTAATACCCTTGATGAGTTTGCCGTGCAGGGTTTGGCGATCAATTTTTCCCTCGCCGGTGATAATCAGATCAATATCCTGCAGCTTTTTATCAAAATGAGTCCATTCCAGAATTGTTTGGATACCGGGTTGCAGCGCCGCGCCGAGAAAGGCCAAGGCACCGGCGCCCATTCCGCCGGCTGCACCCGCGCCGGGAACTGCTGAAAAATCACGTCCAAAATGCTGTTCCAGCACTTTAGCAAAGTGTTTTAATCCTTTATCCAATTCGGTGACGGCGTCCGCGTCTGCGCCTTTTTGAGGCGCATAGACGTAGGCTGCGCCGCGTTCGCCGAAGAGCGAATTGT
>CAZFBU010000139.1:2098-11775 GCA_964517175.1 uncultured Saprospiraceae bacterium | reverse complement strand
GGTTGAAGGGTTGAAAGGTTGAAGGGTTGAAAGGTTAATTTCTCCTACTTTTTATATTCCGTTGAGAAACACATTCCGCAAAATTTGTACATTCCAAACATCTAATTACTTTTGCACTTCTGCATTTTACCGAAAAAAATCGCGTATATTTGCGGAGCTTTTGAAAAAGGTGCTGGATTCTACGGATTTCCAGCTCCGTAGGCAGCAATTTTCTAATCATTTTAAAAAGGTAAATCGGAAGTTATGCAAGGCAAAGGCATTGTGAAGTTCTTCCTCGTAGTGATGACGATTGTCACGCTGGTACAGTATCTGTACATTCTGCCGACGCAACGGGTAGAACGAGCCGCTCATGAGTATGCGACCACAGCGTGCGGAGAGGAAGATGAGCGTTCTCCTTGTTTCAAGGAGCGAAGAACGGCGTATCTGGATTCTATGTCTTCAGAGGATGTGCTCAGAGTTCCACTGTTGAAATCATGGACGTATCAGGAGTTGAAGTCGAATCAATTGGCACTGGGGCTGGATCTGAAAGGCGGGATGAGTGTGGTATTGCAGGTTGATTTGAAAAATTTCGTGGAAGCACTAGCCAAAAACAGCACAAATCCGACCTTCGTGGCGGCGTTGGAGCAGGCTTCCGAAATGCAGAAAACAGAACAATCGGACTATATTACACTTTTTGCCCGAGCATTCAACGAACTGAGCGACGGTAACGAAAAACTGGCGCCTATTTTTGCTCGCAACGAAGCGCTGCGCGAAGATATCAATTTTGAAACCTCCGACGGCGAAGTCGTACGCGTCATCCGCCAACGCGCAGACGAAACGGTTAACCTGACCTTTAAGCTGCTCAAAGAACGGATTGACAAGCTCGGCGTTACACAGCCGAATGTGTCGCTGGACGCAGCGCGGGACGTGATTTTGGTAGAATTGCCGGGTATCGATAACCCCGAGCGCGCACGCAGCTTCCTGCAGGCGGCGGCCAAGCTGGAGTTCTTCCCGGTTTATCGCATCAGCGACCCGAGTATTCAACAGGCATTTGTACAAGCGAATGAACTATTGGCTGAAACGGTAGGTTCGGGTAGCCTGGAGCCGGAAATTTTGCGCATTGATACAACATACGCTACCGACTCGCTCGGCAATCAGGACTTGACACAAGTTGCCAGCATTGATACGACTTTTGCTCCGACAAACATGAACGCCGGTCCGCTGTTCGGCGCACTGGAGTTCAATGCAACCGGCGCCAGAGGTTTGGCGGTAATGGGTGTAGCGCGAAAAAATCAACGCGATTACATCCTGGATTCGCTGCTGCGTCGGGAAGAGGTGAAAAATATTTTCCCGCGTGACCTGCGTTTCCACTGGTCGAAAGACCCGGCAAAGAACTACGAAACCGGTCAAAAAACGGATCTTTACGAATTATACGCCGTACGGCTACCTCGCGGCGCTGCCGAAGCGCCGCTAACCGGCGAATACGTGGTGCGGGCTACGACCTCTCCTGATCCTGTCACCGGTGACATTTCCGTTTCACTAAAAATGGACAATGCCGGTGCGAAAATCTGGGGGCAGATGACCACCCAGGCGGCACAAGATAACAACCGCGAAATTGCTATTTTGCTGGATGACGAAGTGGTATCCGCGCCGCGCGTGAACGAGCCTATCCTCAGTGGTGATTCGCAGATTTCCGGTACTTACACCATTCAGGAAGCGCAGGACTTTGCCAGCATTCTGGAAATCGGTAAGCTCCCGGCAGAGACGCGTATTATCCAACAATCGCTGGTAGGTCCGTCGCTGGGGCAGGAAAATATCAATAAAAGTTTGCAAGCCGTTTCCATCGCTTTCCTGCTGCTGCTCGTTTTTATGATTGCTTACTACGCAGGCGGTGGTGTGGTTTCGGTAATTGCGCTTTTCGCAAATATGTTCTTCATTTTCGGAGCGCTGGCTTCTTATGGTACGGTGCTCACGCTGCCGGGTATCGCCGGTATCGTGCTGACGCTCGGTATGGCAGTGGATGCCAATGTGATTATCTACGAACGCATCCGGGAGGAACTGCGCGAAGGAAAATCGCTCCTCGCTTCGATATCGGACGGATTTAAGAATTCTTACTCAGCGATCATCGACGGTAACGTGACGACCTTGCTGACGGCTATCATGCTGTCGTACTTCGGCTTGGGTCCGATCAAGGGCTTTGCAGTGGTGCTGATCATCGGTATTTTGTGCTCGCTATTTACGGCCGTATTATTGACCCGGTTGATGATTGACTGGCGGACGACGACTCGCGGTAAGGAAATACGCTTCTGGAATGGATTCTCGAAAAATGTACTGGCAAATGTCAATATCAACTGGATGGGCATGCGGCGCTACGGTTATATTTTCTCTGGCGCGTTGCTGCTGATCTCCGCTATCTCTTTCTTCACTCGTGGCTTCGACCTGAGTGTGGATTTCAAAGGCGGTTATTCTTACAATGTGGAATTTGCACAAGATGCGCAGGTCAGTGCCCAGCAACTGCGGGAAACGCTGGAACCCGCATTTGGCGGTTCTATGCCGGTTGTAAAATCGGTGGACGCCTCGAATACATTCAATATTACAACAGAATATTTGGTGGATGATACGAGCGATGATGTGGAAGAGAAAGTAATCGGAGCGCTGCACGGCGGACTGGCGGGCATCATCAAGGATGGGGCCACGCTGGAACAATTCAAGCAAACCGATGCGGTTGGCGTTACGCATATTACGAGCTCGAGCCGGGTTAGCCCAACCGTTGCGGACGATATTCGCGATAGTTCCTTCGAGGCGGGTATTTTCGCGCTGCTGGTCATCTTTTTATACCTGGCGATTCGCTTCAGCCAGTGGAAATTCTCGCTGGGAGCAGTTGTTGCGCTGCTGCACGATGCAATTATTACCGTTGGTGCATTTTCTTTGCTTTACGGCCTAATGCCATTCTCGATGGAATTAGACCAGGCGTTTGTCGCGGCAATTTTGACCGTGATCGGTTATTCGGTAAACGATACGGTAATTGTATTTGACCGGATTCGCGAATACAGCAGTATCTATGCCGGCAGACCGAAGGAAGAGGTTTTTAACCTGGCGATCAACAACACGCTGAGCCGTACCATTATTACTTCGGGTACGACCTTGATTGTAATCCTGGTGCTGCTGATCTTCGGCGGAGCAACTCTCAAAGGTTTTGCTTTTGCGTTGTTGCTGGGTATTCTTTTTGGTACGTACTCTTCGATTTTCGTGGCATCCGCGCTGGTGGTTGATCTCATCAAGGACATTAAAGGCAAAAAAGAAGTGACGAAGAAGAGCTTTTCAAAGGCTGCTTCCAAAGCATAACTAAAAGATTTGTCAATTATACCTTTAATCATTAACTCCTTCTCGAACGTCATTGTCGGGAAGGAGTTTTTATTTTAGAGCAGATTAAAGTGAGTCATTTAGAAATGGATATTCCAATTCTCTACGAATCGAAATGGGTGCTTGCAGTGAATAAACCGGCAGGTTTGCTGGTGGAACGTTCCCCTCATTATCCATCGGTGGAGGACTGGGCGGCGACTTATGTCGGGACGCAGGAACGCAAGCCCTATATTGGCATTGTGCACCGACTTGACCGACCAGTGAGCGGCGTGCTGTTGCTGGCAAAGCGGAAGGCTGCACTGAAGGATTTGAATGTGCAATTTCGGGAAAAGCGGGTGGAAAAAAGTTATCTCGCTATCGTGGAAAATGCACCTTCAAAGCCATCCGATATAATCACCCACTGGCTGCAGAAAGATCAACGGGAAAAACGCGCCATCGCATTTGCGAAACCTCAAAACGATGCTTCGGAGTGCCGGCTTCGTTATCAGTTGCTGGAGCAACATGCACAAGGCTTTGTATTGGAAGTGCATCCGCACAGTGGCAAATTTCATCAGATTCGCGCGCAACTCGCTGCCATCGGTTGCCCCATTGTTGGCGATGCGAAGTACGGCGGCAGCCTCCCTTACCAGCCGGAAGCGATTGCCTTGCACGCCTGGAAACTGCGTTTTGTGGAACCAATGACAGGGGAAATGGTGACGGTCGTTGCGCCGTGGCGTAGCGCTGATCTTTGATCGGCGCCGTAGCGCTGACCTTTGGTCGGCGATAAGTGGTACCACCGATCTTCGATCGGTGCAAATATTTCAATCTTTAACTGAAGCCGCCATAACCTCCACATACTTTTCTTTGAGGTAGCTGTGATTCCATTCCTTCCAGGATTGAACCAAATCTGCTTTTACCGGATTCAATAAGATATACCGAATAATATTATGAAATTCCCGATCATCCCTGACGACCCGGTCAAAACTTTCCCGTTGCCAGAATTTACCACTTCGCCCAAGCAGTTTATTAGCAGCATAAGCACTACCTCCTTTGATATGTTTCATTACCCATTCTAATTGCACATATTCCGCACTATTATCTAATTGAACAGAAAAATCAACAAGCAGGTGAAAGTGATTGGGCATAATGGTGTAGGCAATCAGATCGTAAAATTTTCCGTCGTACGCGTGAAACTTTTCCTTCACAATAGCGGCTACGTCTGCACGAGCCAGCAAGTCATCTTTTGTGCCCGCTTGATCCAGCCAGGTATCAAACCGTTTAAAATACAACTTCTGCAGTCTCTGCCAGTTTTCTTTTTGGGTTTTCCTGGAACCCCCTTTCTTTGTTATGATCGCCTGGTACTCCGATTCTTTCCAGGATTGTAGCTCTGCAATAACTGAATTGGGAATGCTATTTACCAACCTGGCAGTAACGAAAAAAATGTCACCTACTGGCTGAACGTGTGGAAGATTACGCTTGTAGTATTCTCGGTTTTTCATTAAATTTATTTGCTTTGTTGTGGTTTTTATTGAGACGAATGAATCCTGCGAGCGTCACAAATCGCCAACCAAAGGTTAGCGCTACGCCAAAACCGCAACAAACCCTTAACAAACAGCGTTTTCAATTGTGAGTTATCGTATTTTGACGAATTTTTTGATGGAATAAATTTTACTAAAGTGCTTATTATTAGTTGCTTGTATTGCGAAAAGCACTATAAAATACAAAACCAGAGAATTACATACTATGAGGCAACATACATTACTTATTCTGCTAATCGGCATTTTCTTGTCCGCCTGCACCTACACACAAAAGGTGCGCGACGGAAAAATGGCTTACGAATACAAACAATACGCCGTAGCCACCAGCATGCTGCAAAAAGAATACGAAAAGGCTAAAACGCGCGTCGAGCGCGGGCAACTCGCCTACTACCTCGGCAAATCCTACGAAGCGCTCAACAAAAGCGAAGAATCCATCCGATGGTTTCAGATTGCTTATGACAACCAAGCCGGCGTGGATGCACTCAAAGACAAAGCTTATGCGCTAAAGCAAGCCGAGCGCTACGAAGAGGCCATGCAAGCCTTCAAGGAATTGGGAATCGAAATCGGAAGCCCTTACGAATACCGGCGCGAAATCCAGGCCTGCCAAACCGCTCTGGGCTGGAAAGATGCAGAAAAGTACGCCGAGTACCGGGTGGAATTGCTCGAATTCAATACCGGCAAAGCCGAATATGCGCCGTTTTTGTACAAAGATAATCAACTCGTGTTCACTTCCGACCGAGCCTCCAGCACCGGCGATGAAGTCTATAACTGGACCGGCAACTCTTTCTCGGACCTCTTCCTGGTCGATCTGGAGTCTCAAAGAGTTTCCAATTTCGATATAGAACTCAATTCAAAAAATAACGAAGGCACAGTCGCTTTCAACCGAAATTTTACCGAAATATATTTCACGCGCTGCTTTGGCGCTAAAAAAGAAGATGCGTATTGCAAAATCATGTCCAGCCGCTTGGAAAACGGCAACTGGACGATTCCCGAAACGCTGGACTTTGTGGAAGACGGCATCAACTACGGTCATCCCAGCATTTCTGATGATGGTAAAGAGCTATACTTTGCCAGCAATCACCCCGACGGATGGGGCGGCTACGATATTTATGTTTCCACCCGAACGCCGGATGGCTGGGATGCTCCCCGATTGCTGGGGCGAAGCATCAATACCGTCGGCAATGAAAAATTCCCTTACACCGTGGGCGATACGCTCTATTTCTCTTCTGATTTCCACCCGGGCATGGGCGGGCTGGATATTTTTAAAACCTATAAAATGAGCAATGGCAACTGGGCGCCGGCTTTCAACCTGAAACCACCACTCAACTCCGGTGGCGATGACTTCGGCTACGTGATCGATCGCAAGGCTGCCGCCAGTGGTGATGTGCTGGAGGCAGGCTATTTTACATCCAACCGGAAAAACGGGCTTGGCAACGACGATATTTATAAATTTGAAAAAATAATACCTCTGGAACCACCCGTGGTGGAAACACCTCCGGAATCAGAACTGGTTGATCCGAAAATTATTCTCGATGTGTATGTGCTGGAAAAAATCTACGCCGAGCCGGGCGACCCCAACAGCCGCATCTTAGGGCGCAAACCACTGAGCGATGCCAGCCTCGAAATGGAAAGCAGCGCCGGCAAGCAAACCTTCACCTCCAAAGAGGAAGATCCAGTCACCATCGTGCTGAATAAAAATACCGATTACCGCTTCCTGGCTTCCCGGGAAACGTATCTCAAAAATATTGCAACCTTTACGACCAAAGGCATCGGCGAAGACCCCAACAACCCCATTCAGCGCTTTGAACTCGAGATCGTGCTGGATAAAATCTTCTTCGATAAAGAAATTATTCTGGAAAATATTTATTACGATTTTGACAAATGGGACATCCGCGCCGATGCCGAGCCAACCCTCAACGAACTGGCTGCCAATCTGAAGCTAAACCCCGATATTCGCATCGAACTGGCGTCGCATACCGATTGCCGGGGCAATAATGCTTACAATGAAGAGCTTTCGCAAAAACGCGCACAGTCTGCCGTAGATTACCTCATTGAACAGGGCATCGACGCATCGCGCCTGTCGGCAAAAGGCTATGGCGAAAACGCGCCGGCAGTGGATTGCATCTGCGCCCGTTGCACCGAGGAAGAACACCAGCGCAACCGACGCACTACTTTCAAAATCATTGAATAGGAACAACACTTTTCTCATTTTTTAAGGATATTTTAGCACAACGCCCATCAAAAGAATGGGCGTTTTTTTTAAACTTTGCCATCAATTGTTTCTTTATGAATTAAACAACCGATATTGAGTATGAAAACGAAATTCCAATTAAATACCCTTCATTTTGTATTGATCCTTGCGTTGGCGGTCGCTCCGGCCTGCAATGCAAGTCGCTCCGTAAAAGGTGGTGCAATCGGTGCAGCAGCAGGCGGCGCTGTGGGCGGTGTCATTGGCAAAAAAGCCGGTAATACAGCCGCAGGCGTCATCATTGGTGCGGCAGTGGGTGGCGCTGCCGGTGCGCTCATCGGGCGCTATATGGATAAGCAGGCGGAAGAAATACGGCGCGACCTGGAAGGCGCTAAAGTGGAGCGCATCGGCGAAGGCATTTTAATCACTTTTGATTCGGGGCTGTTATTTGATGTCGGATCGTACCAGTTGCGCACCCGCACGCGGGATAATATCGTTGAATTGGCTAAAACATTGAATAAATACCAGGATACCGAAATACTGGTGGAAGGACACACCGACGATCGGGGTACGGAAGAATACAATATGACGCTTTCGGAAAATCGCGCCAAGTCTGTTTACAACCAACTGGTGCGACAGGGTGTTGCTACCCGCCGGATCACCGTGCTCGGCTATGGCGAAAGCCAACCGATAGCGGACAATAACACGGCGGAAGGTCGTCAGCAAAACCGCCGGGTGGAAATCGCCATTTTTGCGGATAAAAAACTCAAGAAAGCCGCCAAACGCGGTGACTTGCCAATTGAATAAAGCAAGGGAACGGATGGTTGTCTCTTTTTTGCAGACAGCCATCCGGCTTCCTGCGCGATTTCGGGGAATTACTCAATTTCTAAAAAGGTGCAAATCCATCTGAGTCAAAACACAACTGTTTTTACGCGCCGGCTCATCCGCCCGTCCGGCATCGTTTCTTCCAGAATCATCTGTTGTGCGAGGGGCAGCTCGAATACCTCCCGCATATCGCGAATACTGGCCGCCGGAACGCCTTTTTTGTGAAAAATATCCAGAATTTGATCTCTGTAAAAATGCCGGAAAGCGGGTTTCAAAAAATCAATCAATGCAGCCCGATTTTCTACGCGCCCGGCATTACTGGCAAAGCGTTCTTCCGGTTGTAGATTCAGCAAAGCACATAGGGTTTGGAACTGCCGCTCTGTTCCGGCAGCGATCACGATCTGCTTGTCATCTTTGGTTGTGAAAATATCGCCGTACGGCGCTATATTCGGGTGCTGCGTACCCATGCGCTGCGGGATATGCCCCGCCATGAGCCAGTTGGTTGCCTGGTTGGCGAGCGATGCGACCGCCGATTCAAAAAGTGAAATCGAGATATAGCTTCCTTCGCCAAATTTTTCGCGCTTCAGCAAAGCGACAAGGATGCCCTCTTTAAGTTGGTGTGCGGCAAGCAGATCGATCAGCGCTACGGGCATTTTTGCAGGATTCCCATTTGGTTCGCCAGTCATGTACAGAAATCCCGCCTCTGCCTGCAGCACCACATCGAATGCCGGGCGTTCATCGGCTTCGCCGAAGCCGGTGATCTGGCCGAAGATCAACTTCGGGTTCAGGTTTTGCAGGGTTTCATAATCCATGCGAAGGCGTTTGGCAGAACCGCTGCGAAAATTGCTGATGACAATGTCGGCGGTGCACACCAGATCATGCACAATGGCTTGATCGGTTTCGGTTTCCAGATTTAAAAACAGGACTTCTTTGCCCCAATTCACGCTACAATAATAGGCGGAATAGTCTGACGCAGCGTCTTCATCCGGCACGCGCCACGAGCGGGTCACGTCGCCACCGGTGGTTTTGTTCTCAATTTTAGTAACTTTAGCACCCAATTCGGCGAAAAACATACCCACGGAAGGTCCGGCCAATACACTGGCGAGTTCGATGACTTGCAAATCTTTAAAAATATCTTTCATGTTTTTGGTTTCGATCATTGGCGTAAAATAAGTATTTTGGATGTGAGATATTCGATTTTAAACAACAGACCAACCTATGAAGGTTCTTTCCGCCAGACAGATTCGTGAGCTGGATGCTTATACTATTGAAAACGAGCCAATTGCATCGATTGATTTGATGGAGCGGGCTTCGCTCACATTCGTCAATTGGTTTGTCGCGCAATTTCCGGATACGGATGTGCCGGTGCATGTTTTTTGCGGCCCGGGCAATAATGGCGGCGATGGACTCGCGGCGGCGCGCCTGTTGCAGCAGCGATTGTACCAGGTAACGGTCTGGTTTTGCAAAATTAGCGAGGATACTTCCAAAGATTTTCAAATCAACTGGGAGCGGCTGCCACAGCGTACGGAAATGCAAGTGCATAGCATTGCGAAAAATGGCGATTTGCCTGAAATACCCGAACATTCGATCATCATCGATGCGATCTTTGGCTCCGGGCTGAACCGACCGGTGGAAGGCTACTGGGCAAAATTGATAGCCCATCTGAACGGGCAGGTGGCGACGCGCGTAGCGATGGACATTCCGTCGGGCTTATTTGCCGACCAACCCTCAACCGGCGTTAGCATTCATGCCGATCATACCTTTAGTTTTGAATTGCCGAAGCTGGCGTTTTTATACCCCGAAAA
>CAZFBU010000139.1:0-1998 GCA_964517175.1 uncultured Saprospiraceae bacterium | reverse complement strand
ATTCCCGAAGCCATGGTCAGCGTGGACCGGCACGAGTTTTTTTTATCGGAAATTCCAAACCTGAAGAGCTACAAAGCCATCGGCGTGGGCTGTGGTCTGGATCAGAAAAAAACCTCGGTAAAAGCCCTGGAGGAATTGTTGGAAGAGAGTTCGATACAGCTGGTGATCGATGCGGATGGATTGAATATGATTGCCAGGCATAACCTGCAGGAGCAAATTCCCCAAAATAGTGTGCTTACGCCCCATCCAAAAGAGTTTGAGCGTTTGTTTGGCGCTTCGGCGAATAGTTTTGAGCAAAACGAATTGCAACGCAGGAAAGCCCGGGAACTGGGCGTTTACATTATTTTGAAACGGGCGCATACGTGCATCGCCTGCCCGGACGGCACGTGTTATTTCAATTCAACCGGCAACCCCGGCATGGCGACCGGCGGCAGCGGCGATGTGCTGACGGGCATCATTACCGGCTTGGTGGCGCAGGGGTATTCGTCGCTGGAAGCGAGTGTGCTGGGCGTGTATTTGCACGGACTTGCGGGTGACCTGGCAATGGCGGAACTGGAGCAGGAAGCCTTGATCGCGGGGGATATTGTGCAGTATTTGGGAAAGGCGTTTAAAGGTTTAAGGGTTCGATAGTTCAATGGTTCAATAGTTCAAAATAAACAAAAATGAAAAAGATCGTTGTATTAAGTGGGGCTGGCATAAGCGCCGAAAGCGGTATTATGACGTTTCGGGATGCGGGCGGTTTGTGGGAAAAATACGACATCATGGAAGTGGCGTCGATTGATGGCTGGCACAAGCATCCGCAGGTGGTGCTGGATTTTTACAACGCACGACGTCGGCAATTGCATGATGTACTTCCAAACCCCGGGCATAAGGCGCTGGTGGCGCTGGAGCAGCATTTTGATGTCCGGGTGGTAACGCAGAATGTGGATGATTTGCACGAGCGCGCCGGCAGTGAGCACATCCTCCATCTGCACGGCGAACTCTTTAAAGCTCGGAGTACAAAGGATAAGCAATTGATTTATGAATGGAAAAAAGACCTGAACATGGGTGATACCTGTGAACGGGGTAGCCAACTGCGCCCGCACATCGTTTGGTTTGGAGAACTGGTTCCCATGATTGAATGGGCGGCGGCGGAGGTTGTAGCGGCGGATGTCGTGATCGTCGTCGGGACTTCCTTGCAGGTGTATCCGGCGGCGGGCTTGCTGGGGCTGGCCCCGAAGCACGCCACGATCTACTACATTGATCCGAATCCGGCGGCGAGTTATGAGATGAACTTCTTGTCCAATTTGCGCGTCATTAGCGAAAAAGCTTCTACCGGAGTGCAAAAAGTAGTGGATGCATTGCTCAGAGCGCCGGCTTGAACATCACCGTGAAGCCATAAAACCAGAACCAGTCGGATGTATCAGAATTGCCGGCAATACTAACGCCATCGAGGTAGTCGGTAAAGGTCAATCTACCCGCAATTTCAGCGCCGACCATCCATTTTTGGTTCACATCGTAGCGCAATCCGCCACCCAACGGGAAGACGATATGTACTTTGGAGTACCCTGCCCGAAAGTCCTGCAATTCCGGGCTTTGGCTGCTTGGGTTGCCCAGTTCCGGAAAACTAGGCCGGGGGTTGGTAAATGCCAGCCCCGCACCGCCCATCAGGTAAGGCGAAAGAAAGAGCTTCTTCTTGCCGCCATCCAGTTTTCGCATTTCACCGAGCGGTTCCCATTCTGCCAGGCCGGAAAGCTCAATGACGCTGGTTTGAAAGGATATACCTCTTTTGGCACGGCCGGGATCGTCGGATGTAAGATCGGAACCGGAGAGACTGCCAACCAACAGATTGCCACGAATATTGAGCGTATAAGCATAATCGTACCGGCCGGTGATGCCAAAGGAAACATTGGCATGAGCCAGATCGGCGCGGCTGCCGGCGAGGTCGCCTTGATAAAATGATTGACCGATGAATAGCCCAACTTCCCATAAATCACTGAGCTGAGCACGAGCAGACAG
>CAZFBU010000138.1:7572-11844 GCA_964517175.1 uncultured Saprospiraceae bacterium | reverse complement strand
TTCGGCGTCAACTTCCATTTTTGCCAGGGTGATATGAAGAGTTTTGCGCTGTTTCAAGAAGCCAAGCCTTGCGGTCACGCAGAGATGTCCACTTGCCCGATGCACCAAAAGATGCAAGACGAAGAAGACTGCTGCGACACGAGCGCGGAAGTCGTCAAAGGGCAGGATCACCTGATCTCCATCGTGACTGATCTGGTCAAAATGACGACACTGGCAGTTGTGCATCTAACTTTTTTGCTGGAACAAGCACTGCCCGTTTCTGCAAAAATTGCCACACCAAAATATCTCAACCTCAAGCCACCATTGATTGGCAAGCAAATTCGCGTGCTGGTGCAATCCTTCCTTTGCTAGAAATTCACTGCTTTTTCGGCTTTCCAATGTCAATTGGAAGGCTAGTGTTGTATTGTCACAACTCGACAATCAACCGTTCAAATTTCCGCTCAAGCGGAAAATATCAACCGTTCAACAACGCAGTGAATCATGCTCAACCAAATCATTCGCTACTTTTTACACAATCGACTGGTTACCTGGTTGTTATTACTAGCCTTTATCGGTTGGGGTATAGCCACATCTCCATTTAATTGGCAATCTGACTGGCTGCCGCGCGACCCCGTGCCCGTAGATGCCATTCCCGATCTTGGTGAAAACCAGCAGATTGTTTATACCGAATGGGTAGGGCGTAGCCCGCAGGATATGGACGATCAGATCACCTATCCGCTAACTACGGCATTGCTGGGTATTCCTGGTGTGCGGGATATCCGCAGTTCTTCGATATTCGGAGTTTCCACCATTTACGTCATTTTTGAGGAGGATATAGAATTTTATTGGAGCCGCAGTCGCATTTTAGAAAAGCTAAATTCATTGCCGCCGGGCACTTTACCCGAAGGCGTGCAGCCTGCACTCGGCCCAGATGCAACGGCATTGGGGCAGATTTTTTGGTACACCCTCGAAGGGCAAAATCCAGAAACAGGTGAATCCACTGGTGGCTGGAATCCAGAGGAATTGCGCAGTATCCAGGATTTTTATGTCAAATATGGCTTGCTTGCCGCAAAAGGTGTTTCGGAAGTGGCTTCCATCGGCGGCTATGTCAAAGAATATCAGGTGGATATTGATCCGGAGGCGATGCGCGCTGCCGGTGTAAATGTGTTACAAATTATGAATGCCGTTCGTAATAGCAATCTCGACGTGGGCGCGCGTACCATCGAACTGAACCGGGCGGAGTATTTAGTTCGTGGCTTGGGCTACATCAAGAGCCTGGAGGATTTGGAGCAAGCGGTGGTAGCGGTTTACGACAATGTGCCGATCCGAATTGCAGATGTGGCGCGGGTTGCGCTCGGGCCAGCTACGCGGCGTGGTGGCTTGGACAAAGGTGGAGCAGATGCAGTGGGCGCAGTCGTTGTCGCGCGCTATGGCTCTAATCCTATGCAAGTGATTGAGAATGTGAAGCAAAAAATTGCCGAAATTACGCCTGGTTTGCCAAGCAAAACACTAGCGGATGGCACGGTTTCTAAAGTCACCATCGTTCCATTTTATGATCGCAGTGGGCTGATCAAAGAGACTATTGGTACGCTGGAGTCCGCTTTATCGCACGAAGTGTTGATTAGCATCATTGTCGTTATTGTCTTGGTATTCAATTTGCGGGCTTCGATCATCATTTCTTCGCTGCTGCCGGTGGGCGTGCTGATGACCTTCATCGTGATGCGCTACTTCGGCGTGGACGCTAATGTCGTGGCACTTTCGGGCATCGCCATTGCCATCGGCGTGATGGTGGACGTGGGGATTGTTTTTGTGGAAAACATCGTTCGCCACCTTGAAATGCCGGAGAATAAAAATTTGAAGGGCAAAACACTGCTGGAAGTAGTAGAGCGTGCTACCATTGAAGTAGCCCCGGCAATTACAACCGCGCTGGCGACGACCGTGGTGAGTTTCCTACCCGTTTTCGCAATGGAAGCCGCCGAGGGCAAGCTCTTCCGACCACTGGCATTCACCAAAACGTTTGCACTTATTGCTTCATTTGTCCTCGGTTTGGTGGTAATTCCTACGCTGGCGTATCAGCTTTTTGGCATCAAATTCGACAAACGTAGAGGAAGGTTTATTTGGAATGGAGTTTTGATATTATTTGGACTGGCATTTATTATTTTCTACCAAAATTGGCTGGCGCTGGGGCTTATTGCCATCGGCGCAAATAACCTCGTAGCACCACAATATCCAAAATTCCGGTTCAACATTCAAAACACCATCAACATCATCGTTGCGCTGGCGGTGGCGAGTTGGTTCTTGAATGAAGAATGGCTGCCGCTCGGTCCGCAAAATAGCATCTGGACGAATTACATTTTCGTCGTTTGTTTGATTGCAGCAATACTTGGCGTTTTGTTCGCGGTCGTCTATTTCTACGAACCCATGCTGAAATGGTGCCTGCGCCATAAAATTGCCTTTCTCACCCTTCCGGCTTTCACGATACTGCTCGGCATTATGATATGGCTGGGAACCGAGCGCGTCTTTGGCTGGTCGGCGGACAGGCTTCAAAATATTGGAATAACCGTGCGACAAACCGGCACCTGGAATGCGATGACGCACACTTTCCCCGGCTTGGGCAAGGAGTTCATGCCGCCGCTCGACGAAGGCGCCTTCCTACTCATGCCCACCACTATGCCTCACTCTGGCATTGAGGAAAATATGGAGCGGATAACGCAGTTGGATATGCTGGTAACTAATATTCCAGAAGTAGAAATGACCGTCGGTAAATGGGGGCGCGTTAATTCCGCGCTTGATCCCGCGCCGATCTCCATGTTTGAAAATGTGATCAATTATCGATCAGAATATATGCTGGATAAAGAAGGACACCGCGTGCGTTTTCAGGTGGATGCCGTTGGGCGATTTGTTTTGACAAATGGTGAAAAATATGATCCTGGTTTAGATAATTGGCGGATTGTAGCACAGGATAGCCTGATCCCCGATCCGAACGGCAAGTTCTTTCGGCAGTGGCGGTCGCACATCCAATCGCCCGACGACATCTGGCAAGAAATTGTGAAAGTCGCGAAACTGCCCGGCATGACCTCCGCGCCAAAATTGCAACCCATTCAGACACGGCTCGTCATGCTGCAAACCGGCATGCGCGCGCCCATGGGCATCAAGGTGTATGGCCCAGATTTGCCGACAATCGAAGCCTTTGGCTTAGCATTGGAAAATATTTTGCAGGAAGTACCGATGGTGAACGCTGCCTCCGTTTTTGCGGATCGAATTGTTGGAAAGCCGTATCTGGAATTTGCGATTGATCGGCAGGCGATTGCGCGTTATGGCTTGACCATTCAGGAAACGCAACTGGCTATTTCTACCGCCATCGGCGGGATGCCGCTGACCACCACGGTGGAGGGACGCGAGCGCTACCAGGTGCGGGTGCGCTACGCCCGCGAGCTTCGGGAAGATCCGGAGCAACTCAACCGCGTGCTCATCCCAACGCCAATCGGCATTTCCGTGCCGCTGGAGCAGTTGGCTACCATCGAGTACCGGCGCGGTCCGCAGATGATTCGGAGTGAAAATACCTTTCTGACCGGCTACGTGATTTTCGATAAACGAGAAGGCTTCGCCGAGGTGGACGTAGTAGAACAGGCTCAGCGCTTTATCCAAGAACAGATCAACAGTGGCGAGTTGGAAGTGCCAGCGGGCGTATCTTACAAATTTACCGGAAATTATGAAAACCAGGTTCGTGCCAACAAACGCCTGCTCATCGTCATTCCCATCAGTTTGTTACTTGTGTTTTTGCTATTGTACTTGCAATTCAAAACAATTATCGCTTCGACGATTCATTTTTCCGGCGTATTCGTAGCATTGGCGGGCGGCTTCCTGATGATTTGGCTGTACGGGCAGGGCTGGTTTATGAATTTTGAAATTGCGGATGTGAATATGCGCGACCTATTCCAAATGGGGCAGATCAATCTAAGCGTAGCAGTTTGGGTCGGCTTTATTGCACTGTTTGGCATTGCGACCGACGATGGTGTAATCATGGGAACTTATATTCACCAGGTTTTTGAAGAGCGTGATCCGCAGACGGTTTCTGAAGTGCGCGCTGCGGTATTGGAAGCTGGCTTAAAACGGGTGCGCCCGGCAATGATGACCACAGCCACGGCGATTATTGCTTTACTTCCGGTCTTGTCTTCGACGGGCAAAGGCTCGGATATTATGGTGCCAATGGCGATTCCGGTGGTTGGCGGTATGATTATTCAGATCATGACCATGTTTGTGGTACCGGTGTTTCAGGCGATTTGGAGGGAA
>CAZFBU010000138.1:1986-7472 GCA_964517175.1 uncultured Saprospiraceae bacterium | reverse complement strand
GAGCAACGCTCAGAATTTACAGGATTATTTCCAGATAGCTCAAGAGCAGAATCCGGAGCTTCAAGCCCGAAAATTCGAGTTTGAAGCCGCAATGCAGCGGATTCCGCAGGTGAGTAGTTTGTCCGATCCATCCGCTTCGCTGGGTGTCTTTGTCAGCGCGGTGGAAACGCGGGTGGGCGCGCAGCGGGCGCGACTGTCGCTCACGCAGATGTTCCCCTGGTTCGGTACGCTGGAAGCAAAGCGCGACGCAACGGCAGCGCAGGCGCAGGTGAAGTTTTACGATTGGCAGGATGCCCGGAATAAGTTGTATTTTGATATTCAGCGAGTGTATTACGAATTGTATGAACTGGAGGAACGCATTGCAATTCTGAAAGATAATTTGAAATATTTAGACAGCTACGAAGCATTGGCAGCGGCAAAAGTATCTTCCGGCGAGGGCGCGCTGGCGGACGTCGTGCGGGTGCAACTCCAACGAAATGAACTTGAAACGAATATCAAACTTTTAGAAGATAAGCGGCGTCCGTTGCAAATCAGTTTCAATAAACTGCTGAATCGCGATGACGTCGAAACCATCGCCCTGCCGGACACCTTGTTGTTGCCCGCTGTCGATTTTTTGCAGGATAGCCTGAACGCAAATCCAAAACTTACCCGACTGGACGCTCAAAATCAGGCGTTGGCGTTGCAGCAGCAAGTCATCGCCAAAGACCGGATGCCCAGGATTGGCGCGGGTTTGGACTACGTCGTTGTGCAGAAACGCACCGACATAGATCTTCCGGAAAACGGCAAGGATGTGCTCATGCCGATGGTGACGGTCACGCTGCCCATCTGGCAAAAAAAATACGACGCGATGGCGCAGGAAGTAGCACTGATGCAGCAGGCAACGGATGCCTCAAAGGAAAATGTCCGCAATCAACTGGCGAGCGAGTGGGCACAGGCGCAATATGACTTGAGCAATGCCGAGCAACGCATCGCGCTGTTTTCCAGGCAAATAGAAACAACAAAAACCATCCTGGATTTGCTGACGACGGCTTACGCCAATTCCGGCAAAGCTTTTGAAGAAGTACTGCGCACTGAGCAGAGCTTGGTGCAGTATCGCTTATTGACGGAAGAGGCCCGGTTGAGTTATTTACTGGCTTTCGCCAAAATGGAATATTTAATTGCGAATCATTTATAGTACCGGCGGGCTTTAGCCGCCTTTCTAAAATTATTAATCATTAAAAATCAGAATGTTATGAAAAGTCTGAGAAACGTATTTGGGGTATTAGCTGTACTGACGGCACTATTTTTCTTCGCGGCTTGCGGTGGAAATGCTACTAGCACAAATGAGCACGCAGACCACGAGCATGAAACGCCGGCTACCGAAGCAGAAGCGCAGGAAGTCAGCGAGGTTTATTACTGCCCAATGAAGTGCGAAGGCGAAAAAACCTACGACGAAGCCGGCAAGTGCCCGGTCTGCGGCATGGATTTGAAGGTAAAAGAAAGCTAAATTGATGAGTGTGGCGAATCTTCGGGATGTGCCACACTTTATCCCCAAAATTCCTAATTCAAAATCAAAAAGCTATGGACCACAACAAAGAACATAACAAACATCAACATCAGGAGCACGAAAAGCACGATCACGCCGGGCACGACCACGACGCCATGATCGCAGATTTTCGGCGGCGGTTCTGGATTTCATTGGCTCTTTCCGTGCCGGTGCTCGTGCTGTCGCCGATGATCCAGCAGTTTCTGGGCTACAACATTGAATTTGCCGGGCGCAACTACATCACCGCGGCCATTTCCACCGTCATTTTCTTTTATGGCGGCTGGCCATTTTTAACGGGCTTGGTGGATGAACTTAAAGATCGAAATCCCGGCATGATGACGCTCATTGCGCTGGCGATTGTCGTCGCCTGGAGCTACAGTACTGCAACGGTTTTTGGCGTAGAAGGTAAGCCTTTTTTCTGGGAATTGGCAACGCTGATCGTCGTCATGCTGCTCGGTCACTGGATCGAGATGCGCTCGGTGGCTAGCGCTTCCCGCTCGCTGGAGTTATTGGCGAAAATGATGCCCGCCGAAGCCCACCTGCTCGAAGGTGATGAAACGCGCGATGTTCCGGTCAAGGAACTGGGAATCGGTGACATCGTACTGGTACGTGCCAATGAAAAAATTCCGGTGGATGGAACAATTACCGAAGGCGAAAGCTACCTCGATGAAAGTATGCTGACGGGCGAAAGCAAGCCGGTGAAAAAAAGCAAGAATGACGAATTGATCGGCGGCTCGATCAACGGCAGGAATTCAATCCAGGTCAAAGTCGAAAAAACGGGCAAAGACAGTTATTTGAATAAAGTGATCGACCTCGTGGAAGAGGCGCAGCAAGCCAAATCGAAAACGCAAAACCTCGCAAACCGCGCAGCGCGCTGGCTGACGTTCATCGCTATTGGCGCGGGCGCCATCACGCTAACGACCTGGCTGTTGCTGGGTAAAGATTTCAATTTTGCACTTTCACGCATGGTGACGGTGATGGTCATCTCCTGCCCGCACGCGCTGGGCTTGGCAATTCCGCTGGTGGTGGCCATTTCTACGGCGGTTTCAGCGCAAAATGGTTTGTTGATTCGCAATCGCACCGCATTCGAAGATGCCCGAAAGATTACGGCGTTGATCTTCGACAAAACCGGCACACTGACCGAGGGCGACTTCGGCGTCAGCCGGGTAGAAACGGTTTCCGATACCGATGAAAATACAATACTGCAATCGGCGGCTTCGCTGGAGCAGAATTCCGAGCACCCGATTGGCGCGGGCATTGTTGCAGAAGCTCAGGATCGCGAGCTGAACATGCTGGCGGTGCATAACTTTGAAGCGATTACTGGCAAGGGTATCAAGGGTGAAATCGACGGGCAGGAGATGTTGGTGGTAAGCCCCGGCTATTTACAGGAACATAATATTGATATTCCTGAAGCAGCAAAATCCGATGCCGCAGAGACGGTGGTTTTTGTATTGCAACAAGATAAATTACTGGGATTCATTGCCCTAGCAGATGAAATCCGCGAGGAGAGCGCGGAAGCGATTAAAATCCTGCACAAGAACGGCATCAAACTCTACATGGCGACCGGCGATAACAAACAGACGGCAAAGGCGGTCAGCGACAAGCTTGGACTGGACGGTTACTACGCAGAGGTTTTACCGCACGAAAAGCAGAAGATCATCAAAGATTTGCAGGCAAAAGACGAGTACGTGGCAATGACCGGCGACGGCGTAAACGACGCTCCGGCGCTGGCACAGGCGAACATCGGCATTGCTGTTGGCTCGGGCACCGATGTGGCGGCGGAAACTGCCGACATCATTTTGGTGAATAGCAACCCAAAGGACATCGCCAGCCTGATCCTGTTTGGTCGCAAGACTTACGATAAAATGATCCAGAATCTGGTTTGGGCAACGGCGTATAATGTAATTGCAATTCCGCTGGCGGCGGGCATTTTATACCCGGCGTTTATGCTGAATCCAGCGGTGGGCGCGGTGCTGATGAGCCTAAGTACGGTGATCGTGGCGGTGAATGCGCAGTTGTTGCGGACGAGTTTGAAATCATGATCGGACACGGATCTGACGGATGCAACTGATTTGCACGGTTCAATTAAGTAAAAGAGCATAATTAAATAAAAAAATATTTAGACAGGATTTACGGGATTTTCAGGATTTTATACACCGCAAATTTCCAATTTGCAGTGTCCTATACATCATGTTCATCCTGTCAAAAAATTTTTCAATTGAAAAGAATAAAACTAAATATGATGAAAAATATTGGCAAATACATTTTGGTCGGCGTGATCACCCTGGCGCTGGGTTTGCTGCTGGGCAAATGGATTTTTGGTGGAAATTCGGTGGAAGCCGAGCATATCCATGATACGACCGAAGCGAGCAATGAAGTCTGGACCTGCTCCATGCACCCGCAGATACGGCAGGATGGACCGGGTACCTGTCCCATTTGTGGCATGGACCTGATATCGCTCGGCTCGGAATCGGATGATGATGTAAATCCCGAAGCCATTCGCATGTCGAACACCGCCATGTACCTGGCGCAGGTGCAGACCACCGAAGTAGTGCGCGGCGATATGATGAAAACCATTCGTTTGAATGGGAAAGTCGCGGCAGATGAACGGCAGATTTACACCCAATCGGCGCATCTGCCGGGCCGTATCGAACAGTTGCTGGTCAATTTCACCGGCGAAAGCGTGCGCAAAGGGCAGGTCATCGCCAAAGTCTATTCGCCGGAGCTGGTGACGGCGCAGGAAGAACTGTTTCAAGCCATAAAGTTGAAAGCCACAACGCCCGCATTGTACAAAGCTGCCCGCGAAAAGCTCAAGAACTGGAAACTCACGGATGAGCAGATTGACGTCATCGAAGCCGCCGGAAAACCGAAGGAAACCTTTGATCTTCAATCGGATGTAAGCGGCATTGTGCTGATGAAAAAAGTCAACCTCGGCGACTACGTGCAGCGCGGCGCGGCACTCCTCACCGTGGCAAACCTGTCGCGCGTGTGGGTGCTCTTCGATGCGTACGAAAGCGATCTGCCCTGGATCAGGCAAGGTAATCAGGTGGAGTTCACCGTGGCTTCGCTGCCGGGCGAGGCGTTTAAAAGTCGCATTTCATTCATCGATCCGATCGTTGATCCGCGAAGCCGGACCGCGGATGTACGGGTGGAAATTGCCAATCCGGGTGGAAAACTAAAGCCGGAAATGTTTGCGACGGCGGAATTGCAGGCAGCGGTTTCCGGGCAATCCGATCAACTCACCGTACCGAAGTCAGCAGTTTTGTGGACGGGCAAACGCTCCGTGGTTTATCTGCAAGATATTGCTGCCGAAGCGCCGACCTTTATGATGCGGGAAGTGACGCTTGGTCCGGCGCTGGGCGATAGCTACGTGATTGAACAGGGTTTGAAAGCGGGCGATTTTGTGGTGACGAATGGCACTTTTGCGATTGACGCGGCGGCGCAACTGGCGGGCAAGGAAAGCATGATGAGCGCCAAAGGTTCGGGTGGTTTGCCTACCGAACCGATTGCCATCAATCAACCCGCCAAACAAGAACTCTGGAAGGTGGTAAATGCCTATTTACAAATGAAAAACGCCCTGGTCGCTTCCGATGAAGCCCCGGCGCGGCGGCACGCAGCCGATTTGGCGAAAGCCATCAGCCATGTGCCGATGAGCGTTTTCGGTGAAGCAGCCCACGAAAGCTGGATGGCGTATCAGGAAGTGTTGCAGGATTTGACACAGAAAGTAGTGAACGCCAACAGCCTCGCCGGCATGCGCAAGCAGTTCACGCCCCTCTCCGATCGCATGGCAGATTTGATGGAAATCTTCGGACCGTTGCAGGAACCGCTATTCGTACAATTTTGCCCCATGGCAAATAGCAACAAAGGTGGCTACTGGCTCAGCACGGAGGCGGAAATCCGTAACCCCTACTACGGCAATGAAATGCTGACCTGCGGGAAGGTGGTGGCGGAGATTCGGTGA
>CAZFBU010000138.1:0-1886 GCA_964517175.1 uncultured Saprospiraceae bacterium | reverse complement strand
ATGAAATGCTGACCTGCGGGAAGGTGGTGGCGGAGATTCGGTGATTTGAAATTATATCAGCGTTTCAACCGAGAGTTCATCGAATTACTCAACTTTCACAAGGTTAGATAGCTCGTAGCAGGTGGTTATGCCATTGGCTTTTACCTTTACCGGGTGTTTTTTGCATTCATTGCAGCTTGTATTTGCCTGAGATTGCGTTTAAGTTTTTGTGAATGCCTGACCATTCCGGTTATCAGAAGCAGTGGAATAAAAATATAGATCAACCCAATACCGTTCTTCGCCACGCCATAAATGATAACTCCCATCAGAAACCCAATTATTACGGCAGACGTAATCTCCATCTTTTTGATCTTTTTCTCTTCTGTCCGCAACGCTTCAGGTGCCATTTTTGAATAATCTTTGTTGTCCGACATATTTCTGCATTTTATTAAAAAATATTGCTTTGCTTTTTGTAGTAGGAGCTAATGATCAAGTATAAGGGCAGTAGCGGACTTCGAAGCGATTTTCTGTCCGCCACCACAAAAGTTAATTTAATGCACAGAGCTTGATTCTGGCACTTCACCCGCTATCGCTATTACACAATATTGTAGTCAGTTTTTCCCTGTATTTTTTTTCTAACTCACTCGCAAAAGCTACTTTGTCATGACGTAATAATTCCATTGCCTCTCCATTTAAAATAGTCGGATGGATGTCTCTAAGATTTTTATCGCTCCAAAAAGCTAGTTCTACTAAAACAGGCGTCAAAGCCAAGCCTTTGTCAGTTAATAGATAGAGATTGCTCTTTTTATTATCCGATCGTTTTGTTTTAAGGACGATTCCCACTTCCTCCAAAAGTTTGAGTTTGGCCGAAAGAATATTGGTAGCAATGGCTTCTTCACTTTCCGTAAAGTCTTTAAAAGTTTCTTTGCCTTCGATCAGCATTTGCTTTACAATAACCAATATCCATCTATCACCCAAAATGTCAAGGGCTGAAGTAAACGGGCAGTCACAGCGAAATTTGTGTGTCATGTTAAGCCTACGTTAAATTACTTGCAAAATGCAATTTATTTTCAAAATAACTTGTGAATTGAAAGTTATTTTATAATTTTGCTTGCGTAACAAAAGTAATAAATTTTAATCAAATGAGAAAAGTAATCATCGTTTTGGGTCTGGCAGGTCTTCTCGCCTCCTGCAACTCAACAAAAACAGAAACTACAAGCGAGAATAATCAATCAAAAACTTCAACAATGAGTGAAAAAGAAACCGTAGGTACTTTTTTAGGTGCTGTTCTAAAAGGTGATACGACCACAATGCGCGAAGTCGCCAATGCCGATTACATTCAGCACAATCCATTTATTCCCACAGGGCTGGAGCCATTTATTCAAATGCTACCTGTTCTGCAAGAAAACGGAACGACTGCCGAGAACATCCGGATGTTCCAAGATGGTAATTATGTCTTTATGCACAACATTTGGCGAAATGCCAAGCCATTTGGAGCAGATGAGATGGTGTCGTTTGATATTATCCGACTTGATGAAAATGGAAAAGTAGCCGAACACTGGGATGCCTTGACGCCTTTGGTAAAGGAAACCGCCAATGGTAGAACCCAAACCGATGGCCCTGCGGAAATCAAAGATTTAGAGAAGACTGAAGAAAATAAAGCGCTGGCAAAGGCATTGGTAGAAGACATTCTGATGGGTAAAAACCCAAGTAAAATCACCGATTATATCAGTGCCGAGCAATACGACCAGCACAACCCTGATATTAAAGATGGTTTGTCAGGAATTATTGAGGCTGTGGAGTATCTCACTTCTCAGAACAACATGTTCAAATACACCAAAATCCATAAAGTGCTCGGTGAAGGCAACTTCGTATTGACCGTAAGCGAAGGCGAATGGAATGGCACT
>CAZFBU010000137.1:0-11917 GCA_964517175.1 uncultured Saprospiraceae bacterium | reverse complement strand
TTCAAAAACAGGATAGCATCAACCTTGTTAATATATAAATCAAGGGTACTAGTATCGTATTTTTGAAAATCAAGTACTTGGTTGACCAAGCTGAGCAGGCGATTGGTGTTGGCGTGGATAGTATGTAATTGTGCTTGTAGTTTTGTATTGCTTTTTTCCGTTTCTAATAGTGTTTCAATCGGACCTTTGATTAGCGTAAGCGGCGTTCGGATTTCATGCGAAATGGAGGTAAAGAAATTTAATTTGAATTCATTGATTTCCTTTATTTTATTTCTCTCCAGCCGTTCTATTTTCAATTGATTCCGCAAATTAATCCTTGATTGTATGATTGTGCGTATCGTCCATGTCAAGACAAGTAGCAAGATCAAATAGCCGATGTAAGCCACATTCGACCTCAGCAGGGGAGGTTTGATGGTGATGGGTAAAGTGACTGGATTGCTCCAAGACGCATTGCCGATTCTAGCCTTCACTCGAAAAATGTATTTCCCTTCGGATAAATTTGAATAGCTCACTAACCGACGATCTCCACCTACATAAATCCAGTCTTGATCCATACCCTCTAGCTGATAGGCGTATTGTATTTTATCTTGAAATGAAAAATCGACCCCTACAAATTTTAATGAAAAAGAATTGAACTTATAAGGCAATATAATGGCAGGATGCTTGACAATGGAAGATTCTATCGACACTGTTGGCTCAGACGAGCCGCCAGGCTTTAAAGCTTGACTTTGAATTAAAAACTCCGTAATATAAACTTTTGGTGCGTCAAATTTGGTCAAGACATACGCTGGATGGAACTTATTATACCCATCTGCCCCACCGAAATACAGCGTACCGTCTTGGTCTTTAAAAGAGCTACCCAAGCTAAAGGCATCATCTTGCAAACCGTCGTTGGTGGTATAATTGATAAATTGTTCATTTTTAGGATTGAATGCTGAAATCCCCTTTTGTGTACTAATCCATAAGTTGCCCTGTTCATCTTCTTCTATGCTCTTTATCATATTGTTAGCAAGTCCATCAGCTTCTGTATAAGATTGAAAGATATTATTTGTTCGATCAAATTTAGAAATGCCTCCACCAAAAGTACCGACCCACAATTGTCCAGTGGTTGGCGATTCAAAAATACAGGTTATCTTATTCCCGCCAATGCTTTTTGGATCGATGGGATTATTTTTAAAAATTTCAAAAGATTCGTCTGCCCTATTAAAGCGATTTAGACCGCCGCCATACGTGCCCACCCATAGGGTGCCAAGCCTATCTGCAAAGACCACTCTAACGTCATTAGCACTAATACTGCGTAGATTTTTTGGGTCATGGGCATATTTTTTGAAAGCAAGGCGCGCTTGGTCAAATTTATTCAGCCCGCCATCATAGGTACCCACCCAAAGAGCACCCTGCGAATCTTCGCATATACTCCAAACGCTATTCCCAGAAATGGCAGTCGAATCTCCAGTATTAGACTGAAAACTTGTAAAAGTTTGATTCACTGTATTGAATAAATTCAAACCGCCTCCATCTGTTCCAATCCACAACTGTCCTTTTCGGTCTTCATAGATTTCTTGCACATTGTCATGACTAACACTATGTTGGTTATTTGGATTAGAAAAATAATGCTTGAATTCATTGTTGCCTATATAAAGGTTAAGCCCACCGCCGTAGGTTCCTACCCACAAATTTTCATTTCTATCTTTTAAAATTGTTTTCACTAATTTACCCTTTAAGCTTCTTTCTTGTGAAGGAATATCGTAGAAATGCTCAAAGGTTTGTTTGCGTTGGCTTATCAAGTTGACACCAGTGCTCACCATACCTAACCAAATATTTCCAAAATAATCTTCATAAATAGTATTAACTAAATTGCCTCTGATAGAGTAATTATCGCTTGGAGATTCAATATATGATATAAATTTATCTTGGTCATTATCAAATAACATAAGACCGCCACCGCTTGAGCCTATCCAAAGTCTTCCTCTAGAATCTTCTAAGATGGATAAAATAGCATTACTACCAAGTCCATTTATGGCTCCTTTTTTATACTGATAACGAATGAACCGTTTGTGTTTGGCTACAAACTTATTCAATCCTGAAAATTCAGTGCCGATCCAAATATTACCATTATGATCTTCAGCAATAGCCCGAATGAAATTTCCACTTATACTTTCAAGGTCATTTTTATCGTACTGATACTGCTTTATTGAGTAGTCTTGCTGATCTGTGTGAAATGATGCGAGAGAAAGGACGAAGATGCCATCGCCCGAAGTTCCTATCCATAAATTATTCAATCGGTCAACGTACAATTTGAGAATATCGGTAGCTTGCCTATCGTAGTTTGCCTCTTTTACCAGCTCTACTTTTTGAAATACCAAATTCTCATAGTTTTTACCAACTGATTTAGCATCAATGTTATACAATCCTCCTCTATGTGTGCCAATCCAGATAAATCCGTTCTTGTCTTCACAAATAGAGTAAACCCGATTACTGTTTATACTCTTTCCATGTCTAGCTTCGTCAAAATATCTAAGAAAAAGTTCTTTATCAGGATTAAAAATATTCAAACCTCCACCATCTGTACCAATCCAAAGAAATCCATTTGCATCTTCGTATATTGACTTGATTACATTGCTGCTAATACTGTTGTTGTTATGAGGGTTGTATCGAAAAACGACAAACTCGTAACCATCATACCTACAAAGTCCATTATCCGTTCCTAGCCAAAGAAATCCTCTGGAATCTTGTAAAAGGCAAAAGATCTCGTTAGAAGGAAGACCGTCTTTTGAAGAAAGGTTTTGAAACTTGAGAACTTGCGCTTGCAAGTCTCGGCAAAAAAGACCAATGAAAAATAAAACGAATGCCAGTCTTATACTTTTCAAATCTCTACTTTATTAATTGTAGCCTGAAATTAAGATAAAGCTAGCAATCCAAGTAAGGATAGTTCTTTAAATTATTGTAAAGCCTTTTAGGGCATTGCCAGCAAGTGATACGCTGTAGGAGCTCCTCGAATCTACAGCGTTATTTGTCCGGAAGGGCTGCATGCGGCATTGTTCGGGCGGATTATAAAAAATTCATAATCAAAAATTATTTTTTAGGATTGTACCAAACTTATATCGAACCACATGAGAAAAGACCAGGGCGGCGCGCCCAATATAATGGCAAAGTAAACTGGAAAAAACTCGATTTGGGAAAATGGAATTATGTCGGCGCTGACGATAAATACTCCTACCTGGAAATTTATACACAGGTGTTCAATTCACCCCATTACAAGCGAAATTTCCGAGTGGTGATGCTGCTGAATACCAGGACAAACAACTATATTTTATTGGCTTGTACTGATATCCACTTACCCGCTCGGCTGATCGTCCACTATTACCAGCTTCGGTTTAAAATCGAATTCTTGTTCCGCGACGCTAAGCAGTTTTGTGGCTTAACCCATTGTCAGGCTCGTAACAAAGAAGCCCTGGACTTCCATTTCAATATGAGCCTGGCGGCTGTCAACCTGTTACAACTCCAAATGAAGTTGAACCCAACCATTGATTCAATGAACTCTTTTGTCAGAAAAGCTTACAACATCCGATTGGTCTGTTGGCTTTTCTCACAACTCAGAGCAGAGGTTGAATTTGATATAAATCAACCCAAAGTTCAGAAGGCCCTGAACCTAGAAGCCATCAGAGCTTAACGGTTTCTCTTAATTGCACGGACTATTGAAGATATATACTTAATTAAATTTGCGTTTTTAAGTGCCTAGACAGAATTAAATTGTCAAATAAAAAAATAAATTTGTCCGGTTACTTAAAGCTATTTCTTTAAAAAAGTCAGAACTCATTTGATAAAGCAAAAAACGTCCCAATTCTTATCTGCCCATATTTCCCCCTAAGCGCATTATCGAATTTTTTGTCTGTATGGTGTGGATCATATTCCGAGTGAAACTGACTAAGGGCATGGAAGTATGCCCGCCCCTCTTCCCCAAATTCATTGGCAAAAGCACAAGCCAGCCGGAACCAGTCCGGCTCGTTTTGAGTAATATCAATCCTTTGCTCGACGATCTTTTGCACCAGTGCTTCCACCCTGCTTTTCGTATCACCGGCGCTATTGATGGGAAAATTGACCTTTGGTGCCGTCGTCTTTTTCTTTTCAGCAGCTTCTCGCGATAGCCACTTCCGATAGGGCTTTGCATGGTAGCGAAACAGCGGATCATCATCCCAGGAATAACCTCTGAGTGAAGCCACATTCTGCGGCGCGGGATCAATGGTCAATCCCAGGCTTGCCATATCCCGTTCAATGGCTCTGAAATGCTCCTTATGCCTTTTCGGATTGGCAATCGGGATAATCAAGAAGAAGCCCTTCCCCGAAGCGGACAAACCGGCATAGGCGACATTCTCAATATTAAAAAGCTGAGATTTGAGGGCAGTGAAATTGAGAATATGCTCATTACCCTTCGGGTCGATATCAATGCAGATCAGACCGGAATGCTTGACCAGGTTTTCTTCTTTCCGCACCGGATCAAACACACCGCTGATTGTTATCGCAGGCAGAGTCGCTTTGATCTTATCCCGCACTACCTTATCCTGGATTGAACGTAACTCGTAAATCTTTTTGGCATACTTGTCCGAGGTCAACCAGGTAAGCAGATTGACCGATTTCGGATGCTTTCCCGCGTAGGAAGCAAAGCAACTGACCTGCACATCGAGCACTGATTTCATGGTTTAAAAGATTTTTAAGAGTTTTGTATCGAAATTATCTTGTGCATCTTGTGCAGCAGGGGTTAAGCGCCTGTTATTCAGTGAATTAAAGTGCACAACTTTGCTCTTTCGATCTTGTGCACTTTAGTTGTGCACTTCGTTAAATTCTGCACAACTTGCACAAGATGTGCACAAGTTATTTTGGCTCGATCTTGTGCACCTTATCTTTTTGTCTTTCAGGGCATTAGAAGTAAGTGCACAAGATGCACAAGTAAAAAAGCTCAACTTTCTTAAAAATTATGTTTTTCTCCATTAGCCCCCTATTCCGCTTTCACCGGGCACGCTTGGCTGACGCCCTATAAAAATATCGGCTTCATCGGCATAGATGACCCCGTACACCCAGGAGCGGCAGTTATTGCGTTGTTTCTGATAGCGCAGGAAACCCGCTTTTCGCAGCGCTTCACCCAGCTTCTTCGCCGAGAGCTTGATCGAAACTTTATCCTGCAAATGCGTGAGCACTTCGGCATTGGTCAAATCGGCTTCCGGTACTTCGCCCTCTTTAGGTGGCTGGAAGTAAGTGACCAACACTTCATATTCGTTCGATTGGACTTCAAACTGTGCATTATATTCACTCAGTTGTTCTTGATCTTCGGCTGTTAGCCAGTAGCAATATCCGTTTCTAAATAATTGAGCAGCTTGCGCCCACAGATCATCAATATCGATTGCCTGCGCTGTGCGAATATCAATCGTCTCCACTTCAAAAGGCAAAAACCGGCGGGAGCCGGTTGGGTCATGCAAAAACTGCGCTTCGTTGCTGGAGGCGATAAAGGAACAGATTTTTGGCATCTCCTCACTGTACCGGGCATAAGCGCGGCGGACCTTGATCGTATTCTTGGTGAGTAAGCCTTTAAATTCATTGATCTTGCGCGAGGTAATACCGGCAAAATAATCATCCAGGTTAAAAATAAAATTGGTGGCGGTTGCCATCATGGAATCCTTATTGTCCGGATCGAGCGAGCCTTCGATGTAGTAATTTGTTAAGGCAGGTGGGCAGAGGTTCCTGATCCAGGTTGATTTGAAGGTGCCTTGCGGTCCGGCGAGAATAAAACATTGCTGATTGGCGCATTTGTCCTCGATGTAGATATTCGCAACTGCACCGACCAACCATTTGGTAAAACATACCAGCAGCATCTTCTCATTATGTTCTTTCAATGCAGGATCACCGGCAAGGGTTAGCGTGGCGACCATCTCACCGATTGGATCACCCTCGACCTTGCCCAGGCTATCGAAGTATTCCATGATCGGATTAACTTCCTCGGAAAAGTCACTCTCCAGAAGCTCCCCTACCCTTGTTTTACTGGCATAGGTCACACCCTGTTTTTTGAGCGCCCGGACAAGGGAGTTTAGCGCAAAATCATCAAGGCGAGCCCATGTGTGCTCGCCCCGATAACGCACTTCCGGGAACTTAGTAATGATATTGAAACGAAATTCCGCCATATCCCGCAGGGCAGCCTCCAGACGTATCAGATTTGTATCACCATTTAAATCGGTGCCCGGCGGTATCAAAACATGCTTTTTTGCACGATTTTCCTTATCTTTGTACATATTATTAACATTAGAAATTCTTTAATGAAGGGTGTGAAGGTGCTAGCTTCACCCCTTTTTTTTGTTCACCCGGTACCGATTGCGGTAATCGAGCAACTCGCCCCGGATATAGCGGCGCTCTTTCAAATGCCAGTAAACAGTGAAATGCCCATCATCTACCAGTACCCGTAGTACTTTGGCACATACCCCAAGAATGCGACAGGCAGTGCCCGTGCTTACCAGATCATCTTCTCCAATGACTCTTTGGATTTCCTCATTCATCGTGTTGAATTCTGTGCGAACCAATTCGCGAAGCATCGCTTCTAGTTCCTGTTTGGACATTGACTGAAGGATAATTTCATTTGCCATGATCGTCGTTTTTTTGATTATTCAAAGCAGTGTTTGATGCGTCTTTTTGTTCGCGGCTCAGTTCTCTCAATACCAGCTCCAGGACATACGCACTTGCTGTTTTGCCCTTCTGGCTTGCCAGTTCCATGAAAGCGAGTTTGATTTCTGCTGGCAATCTGGCATGGAGTACTGCATCGCGTTTGAAATACACATTTTCGATGACCATCTGCTTTAAATTTTGGTGTGAAACAATTGATATTACACAAACTTACAGCTTGGTGAGATCAAATGCAAATCACCGATTTTCAGTACTTTATGAGCTTTTGTTAACCGAAATAATCCTATATGACCGATTCAAAATTTTACCTTGCACCTGTATCCACCGATATGCGCCCAAATGAACTGCCGCTTTCAACACGTTTAAAGTGAAACTTTAACACTTTTTAACATTTTACCGTATTAAAACATACTTCTACTTGCGAAACAGCGCGGTTCGTATCGCCCGTACCTCCATGAATCGTTGCCGATTTTCCTCGATTGACTGTAGCGTCGTTTTGTGGGATGGCTTTCCTTTCTTCTTACGTTTGATGTCCTTTTGAACCGAAGAGTAGTAGCGTTCCCGAAATCGTGCTTCCAACCGGCTGAGATTATGGCGTAAAAAAGGATCGCCGGTATCCAGCTTTACGCCGTAAAAGGTGGCACTTACAAGGTCGCATGCTTTTCCTGCCCGTTCAAAGTCGGGCTGGGTACGTTTCCCTCTTCGTCCGTTTCATCATCTTTTTTGCTTTCATCAGCCCCCTCCTCCGGTTCTGCGATCATTTTTTGCTCAGGCAGTGATGGACGCTTACCATCCATCAAATCATCCATGAATTGCTCGAAGTCCGCTCTGGCAACATAGAATTGTTGAAGCTCGATCCACTGCGAGCGATTTTGGTAAAGCTCCATCTGCGTTGCGAACATCGTCTCGCGCAAGATCATAATCTCAATGACCCAGCCAATGAGCATGAGCGTAGAAACCGATACCGTCCAGGACATACCGTAAGGCTCCATCACCAACCAGGCTTCCCATAAGGAAAGGATCAGGAGTATGGTTGCGGCAATGATACCCATCGAAAAGCGACTTTGAATTCTAGCTGGATTCAATTGGAAGAAAAAAACAAGCGTTCCTCTGCCGGTTTGAATTGCCAGTGGCACCAAAAATGCAGCAATACCAAAGCCGATATTCGGCGCATTTTGAGCATGAAAGATGCCCATGATCAAAGCCGAAATCAGATAAGTACCAATCAACAGCCCAAAAGATAACCTGGGCAGTATGCGCCGCAGTTGCTTGACAGCGCGTTCAAAATCTCGATTTACCAATGTGTTTTGCATGATTTACAAATTTTTGATTTAAAAAATATCGTTTCGGTTTTTTCTATTTTGAATATCAAGCGCAATGCGCTCTGCATTTTCTTCGGCATCTATGCCGATGTAGGAGCGGAGTTGAGACTCCGTGGTATGCCCGGTCATTGGCATGATCTGAGCAAGTGTGTAGCCCATTTTGTAGAAGTTGGTGGCAAAACTTCGGCGGCAGGTGTGCGAAGAGATCAGTTCGCACTTCGGAACATATCGCTTCTCAACTCGGGCTTTTCTGCCCATAAATTGCTCGACAACCAATACCTGTTCATCGAAGCCCGCTTTTTCACCAAGGATTTTTAGCCCTTCATTCAATTTTTGCATCGACAGGTCGGGAGAAGTGTATTCATACGCTTCTAGTATTGGCAGCAGCCAGGGGAAAATATTCAAAGGTATTTTTGCCGGTATGTCCGTTTTTTGAGCAATGACAGATAGAATGGGAATGCCCTTGATTGTCCGGTAAAAATGAGCCGGAGTATAGCGAGAGTAATCACTAAACCTTTGTCCTGTCCCCGCACCAATGAGGAAAAGGTCTCTCACTTTTTTCAAATAACCAGTAAGATTGAGCTCAGCGAGTGTTTGAAGCTCTTCCATATTCAAAACGACCGGTGTGCTCGATGCTTTCTTTTGAGTGATTAACCAGCCACTGCCTTGATATTTTGTGTTGGTATGTAATTTCTTTCGCCTAGCTCGTTCCATGAACTGACGTAAAATGCTCAGTGTCTTGTTGCCATAAGATACCTGTACCCCTCTTTTAGCCAGCCAATCGATTAAACGAAGCCTTAGATTCCAATCCACGTCTTCAAATAAAAAACCGCCTTCTTCCCGCGCAAAATCGCGAAGAATATCCGTATGAAGCTTATACGGTTGGAAAGAGCTTCGCTTCATGCCCTGGGATTGCATATCCGCAAGTTCTCGATCAACGAATTCAAAGAATGTGAGGGGTGATTTTTCTTTTTCAGGTTCGGTGCGACCGGATTTAAGGTCAAGTTGCTCTTTCAATTCTTTGACCGTAATCCGTCCGTATCCGTTTTCGATATAAATTGCTCGACAGTAAGCATCCAGGTCATCCAATTGCCGCCGGATAGCCCATAGGTCTGGGCGACGTTCTTTTTCGATTGGTCGCTGTGTTTTGAAATTCCATTCGGCAGGATGAATTGCCAAACTGGTAGAGTAGAGGAGCCTTTGTCCGCGATAGCGGAACACCATGAAGATCAGCGTCTCCGACTTTGCGTTCGGAGATTTCAGATTGAAGCGAGGCTTTGGTAATCGTGCCATGTTTTTGATTTTTTTCATCAAAATACAGGTGATGACTACCAATACCTAGACAATCGGTATAGCAGTCATTCACATTCCAGAATCTTTCTGGATATGGCATATTCAAAGCCTTGTTTTTTATAAGAAAAGTAGGAAAAGTAAGGGTTTTGAGGGATTCTCCCTGGTTTTCCTATTTTATCAGCGGGTTCCGTCCGAACCGCTTCTGAAAGTGCCAGTTTCCTGATGTTCAGGAGGCTGGCATTTTTTGTTTTGCCAACCTCCCATCCGACTGCACCTTCTAATAGATTTTATCTATCACGATATAAGATTTATAGATAAAAATTATCAAAGTAAAGTTGTAAATTTGTGTAGAACAATTTTCTAATCAAATATCAATCAACCAAAGATGGGAAATAGCACAAGTTATAACGTTAACAACGATGCAGGCAAGTGCCCTTTCACGGGTAAAATGCTAAAGCACGGGGCTGGTAGTGGTCCATCAAACCACGATTGGTGGCCCAATAAATTGAATTTAAGCATCCTACGCCAGCATGCAGCGCTTTCTGACCCGATGGGAGAAGATTTCAACTATGCAGAAGCGTTCAAAAAACTTGACCTGGAAGCAGTAAAGAAAGACCTTTATGATCTGATGACGGACTCGCAGGAATGGTGGCCAGCCGACTTTGGTCACTATGGTCCTTTTTTTATTCGCATGGCCTGGCACAGCGCGGGTACTTATCGCATCGGCGACGGTCGCGGTGGTGCGGGTACGGGCACGCAGCGCTTTGAGCCGCTCAACAGTTGGCCAGATAACGCCAACCTCGACAAAGCGCGCTTGCTGCTTTGGCCGGTCAAGCAAAAATATGGCAAGAACCTTTCCTGGGCTGACCTGATGATCCTTGCTGGCAACTGCGCACTGGAGTCAATGGGCTTGAAAACCTTTGGTTTCGCGGGCGGACGAGAAGACGTCTGGGAACCGGAGCAGGACATCTACTGGGGTCCGGAAGGCGAATGGCTTGCCGACGAGCGTTACAGTGGCGACCGCGACCTGGAGAATCCACTCGCTGCCGTGCAAATGGGGCTTATCTACGTAAACCCGGAAGGCCCAAACGGAAACCCGGACCCAATTGCAGCAGCACGCGATATTCGTGAAACTTTCGGTCGTATGGCAATGAATGATTACGAAACTGTCGCCCTGATTGCCGGCGGTCACACTTTCGGTAAGTCGCACGGCGCTGCTGATCCATCGAAGTATGTCGGTGCAGAACCTGCAGCTGCAGGCATTGAAGCGCAAAGTATTGGCTGGAAAAACACATTCGGAAAAGGCAACGCAGAAGATACCATTACCGGTGGGCCGGAAGTTACCTGGACGACATCGCCTACCAAGTGGAGCAACAACTATTTTGAAAATCTATTCGGCTACGAATGGGAATTGACCAAGAGCCCGGCTGGCGCGTATCAGTGGGTAGCTAAGGATGCGGAGGAAATCATCCCGGATGCGCACATTCCGTCGAAGAAGCATAAGCCGACCATGCTGACCACGGACCTTTCGCTACGAATGGATCCGGCCTATGAAAAAATATCCCGCCATTTTTACGAAAATCCGGATGAATTTGCGGATGCATTTGCACGAGCATGGTTTAAACTGACCCACCGCGACATGGGACCAAAGGTTCGTTATCTCGGCTCGGAAGTACCCGCGGAAGACCTGATCTGGCAAGACCCGATTCCGGCCGTTACACACGAATTGATCAAGGATGAGGATATTACGAAACTGAAGCGCATGATCCTCGCGTCCGGACTATCGGTTTCCCAATTGGTATCCACCGCCTGGGCGTCTGCATCCACTTTCCGTGGCTCAGACAAGCGCGGCGGCGCAAACGGTGCACGCATTCGCCTGGCACCTCAGAAATTCTGGGAAGCTAACAATCCGGCTCAACTGAGCAAAGTACTGGATACGCTGGAAGGCATCCAGAAGGAATTCAACGATGCGCAAGCAGGCAACAAGCAGGTTTCACTCGCTGACCTGATCGTACTGGGCGGCTGTGCGGCTATCGAAAAAGCAGCAGCGGATGCCGGTCATAAAGTGACGGTGCCTTTCACCCCGGGACGTGCCGACGCCACCGAAGAGCAGACAGAGGTAGATTCATTTGCCTACCTGGAGCCAAATGCCGATGCTTTCCGCAACTACAAAAAGCGCCAATACACCGTATCTTCAGAAGAAATGCTGGTGGACAAGGCGCAATTGCTGACGCTGACGCCGCCGGAGATGACCGTGCTGCTGGGTGGTATGCGCGTGTTGAACACGAATTTTGATCAATCCAAGCACGGTATGTTCACGGATCGTCCGGAGACACTGACCAATGACTTCTTCCTGAACCTGCTCGATCTGGGTACAACCTGGAAGGCAATTTCTGAAGATGAGGAGGTATTTGAAGGTCGTGATCGTAAAACGGGCGAAGTCAAATGGACGGGTACCCGCGTTGATCTGATTTTTGGTTCCAATTCTGAGCTGCGCGCCCTTGCAGAAGTATATGGAAGTGCGGATTCGGAAGAGAAGTTCCTGAAGGACTTCGTGGCAGCCTGGGATAAGGTAATGAATCTTGACCGTTTTGAGCTGGCTTAAATGCTGCTCGTTCTAACGGAAATGATTGTATAAT
>CAZFBU010000136.1:0-11954 GCA_964517175.1 uncultured Saprospiraceae bacterium | reverse complement strand
CAATTAAGTACCTGAACAAAACTAAATTGCAGCGATTCTCGGTATAAAACATCATTTGTCGAGCGTGCCGTTAGGTACGAGTTATCGGTAGAAAATTTGGGTATTTATTTTAATCCGTGCCGTAGGTACGGTTTATGTGCCCCTGATTTTTGCCGTATATTCCGTACCTACCCCATCGGGATGCCTTCGGCACGGCACGGATCAAATCATTCAGACCATCTGCTACCCATATTTTGTACCTAACGGCACAAATACAATGCTAAAGATAATTTCAAACTGAGAATCACTGACTAAATTGTCAATAAAATAGACAGGATTTACGGGATTTTCAGGATTCAAGATACCGTAAATCGAAGATTTACGGTATCCTGTCAATCTTGTTAATCCCTGCCTGCCGGCAGGCAGGCTGTCTGTCAAATAGAAAAACCCCAAAGGGATGGCAATGCCATAAAATTGTCCACCTACTTATTTACGGTTTTCCCCCGAAGGGACGCGCTCGGCGCAATTTCCGACTTCCAACTTCCAAATTGGTATTATTCTTCGTTGCCGTGTTTGTTGATCTCGAAATTACAGTCGCTGCAAAATTTTGAGCCAATAATTTCTTCATAAATTTTGCGGTATTTCTGTGCCGTCGCGCTGAAAATGCGCTTACCGTTCACGTTCATGCTTTCGTCGCTCAATTCAAAGCGGTAAGCGTCGGTACTATTGATCAGTCCGTCTTTCATCAGTTCCTGCTCGAAGCGGATTCTTACTTTCTCATTTTTCTGCTCGTGTGCGGCAATTTCTTCTTCCCACTTTTGGCGTTCCATCTCAAATCGCTCCAGTTCACGCTGGTGTTTTACCAGGTTTGCTTCGTGTTCTTCTCTCAATTCGCGCGCTATCGACCGCAATTGGACTTCTTCTTCGCTCATCTTTTTTGCCCGCTCTTCCAATACTCGCTGACGATCCGCCACAGCAGCGTGCATCGCTTCGGTTCGGGCCTGCATTTCTTCCATCTGTCGTTGCATTTTCTCCTCGTAAATGTGTATCGATTCTTCATTGCCATTGTATCTGGGTGGAGCGGGCGGTGCAGGAGGAGCGGGCGGTGCTGGTGGGGCTGGTGGTGCCGGAATATTGGTCACAATTTCCTCAATGAGTTCCTCATATTTTGCATATTCCGATGCCGGAATTTCCTTGCCGTCAATCTTCAGATAAGAAATTTCCCCATTGTGAACAGTCGTCTCGATTTGCTGTCCTTTGTGCTGTCCTTTGAAACGGATTTTACTTCGCTGGGGTATCGTATCAAGTGCCGGTAAAATAAGCTCTTTCAGATCGGGCAGATGCTCTTTTTCGGTGGTAACGCCCTCGAAGGAACGAGCAGCGCTTACGGTCAATACAAGCAGTAAAGCGACCAATAAGCCGGTTGTTGTGAATTTTTCCATGATGTCGGGTCTATTTTGTGATTGATTTAAAATTCGTCGGATGCGAAATAACAGTTGATTTTTCTTCGTAGCCAATGCCATTGCAAAAGGCGGCGTGGTGTAATTTATCTCCTGAATGGCGACCAGCGCTTTGGCGTATTGCAGGGAATTGCCGCAGAGCGCTACTGCCAGATCGTCGCAGCAATGCTCGCGCTCGGTGCGAATATTGGCGGAAATCCACCACACGGCTGGATGGAAATAAAATAGTACTTCGATGACCGATTGCAATACATTCAGCAGGTAATCCGCGCGGGCAATGTGCGCCAACTCGTGCGCAAGGATGGCTTCCACCTGCTCCGGCGTAAGGGCATTGAGCACGCCCACCGGCATCAGGATGACCGGCTTGAGGTGTCCGATCACCATCGGTATCTTGACCAGGGCAGACTCCATGAGTTGGACCGGGCGCTGGATGGGAATTTGCTGCGCCAGTTTTTGCAAAACGCCCCGCCAGTGCTCATCTGGTTGAAATACATGCCGGGTTTTCAAATATTGCACGTATCCCAATCCGCCGAAAAGGCGCAAGGTAAAAAACGCCACGCCGAGCAGCCAAATGCTGACGATCAGCGGCATGTGCATTTGAAAATAGCTGGTAAAGCGCTGAGCGAAAGTCGTCGCCGCCGTCGAATGGCTCTTGGCTACTGCGTCGTCAGTTGCCGCCGCTTGTATTGCCAGTTGGGTGATTTCTGGTGTTTGTTCGAGTGGTACGGCGACGTTGTACAATCTTAAAAATGTAGCGGTTGCCAGTCCGAAAACGGCGAGCAATGTAACGTAAGCCACGCGATAGCGAACCTTTGCGCTGTGCCGTTGCAACAGGAGCATCGCGCCTGCCAGCAGTAGCGCCACGCCAAAGGCCTGCCACAGCGAGTGCACGACCGTCCAGCCCAGCGCGTAAACCAGCCTGTCTGATATAATAAGGTTGATGAAATCCATTTTATTTCTTTTTCTCCATTTCTTCAATCAAGGCTTTGATCTCGTCCAGTTCTTCGGAGGAAGCCTTGTGGTTGCCAAGCGCCTGCATCACCAGCTTCATCGCCGAGCCCCGAAAGGCACTATCGACGAATTTGTCGAGCAACTGCCGCTGGGTATCTTCTTCCTTTGCCGCTGCGGCGTAGATGTGCGTCCGCGTACTCGTGTCGCGCGTTACCAGCCCTTTTTCCGCCATGATCTGCAGGAACTTGAGCGTTGTGGTGTAGCCGATTTCCTCGCGCCCTTCCTGCTGGCGGTTTGCATTGAGTTTGTCATTGACAAAGCGCACCGAAGTCGGGCCATCTTCCCAAAGCACTTGCAGGATTTCCAGCTCGGCGTCGGTTGGTTTTAGTTTCTGACTCATAATGTCGTTGTAAAATCTTATTACGAAATGTTTCGTAAGCAAAGATGCAGGAAGTTTTGGAAAGTTGCAAATTTTATCTACGATTTTTTTCGTATTAAAGACAAAAACAGGATTTCGACTACTGGATAGGGGATAAAAACTCGAAAAAAGGAGTTACGCTAACTTTGAACGCTTCCCGCTGTTTGCTTTTTTTATAAAAGTTATCCACTTTGTAAGATGGATGCCTATTTTGCAGCATTATCCATTGAAAAATGCTAATTTTAAGTTTCAAAAAATCAATTTACATGAAACGACTATTGCAGATAACCCTGGCAATCGCCTTTTTTGGACTGACCGCCTGCGGTTCGGATACCTCCTCAACGAGCCAGGAAGAAACCACCGACGCCGATTCCACGACAGAGAGAAGCCTGTCGCCGGAAAGCTTTGAGAATACGACGCTCAACTGCCGCCCCGAGGGCGAAGTGCTGCAGGGCAACCAATTTTGGGCACGCAGCGAACAGGTGCTCGTAGTTATTACGGCGGATTCCAGCACGTACGACGAAGACCTGAACGCACCGAGCCATCGCATTTTAAAAGTATATAATACGACCGATTGCAGCTTGATTGACGAGCATACCTTGCCGGTGGATATGTCGCCGGATTTTGCGTATTATCTCGCGGAGATTACTTACAACCACATCAATAAAATCGTTGCCATTCGGGGCGCGACGACAATCTTTTGCTATGATATTGAAAATCACAAGCTTTTGCCAAAGTTGGAGCCGCAGTTCCGCTCGGAACGCTATGGTGTCGATGCGCAATCCGGGCAGATCCAGCGCCTGGAAGTCTGGGAAAAGTTTCTGATTGGCTACGCGCAGGACTACGGCGTCTTTGCTTTCGATTTTGCTGATAAAAATAACCCCAAAGCCGCCCTGCCATTTGCGGAGTATGCGATGGATGAAGTACAATTTGCACCACTTTTCCTGTTGCCTTCGGAGCAGGGCGGCGTGCAGGCCATCATGCCGGAGTACGACCGCGCAACGGGTGAATTTGCCATCAATCCGGCTTTCGAGCGCCCCATCAACCTGAATACCAACGTACAGCAGAGTGCCCGCAACAACCGCTATCTGGTGCTTCGCCGCCAGGATAATAACAACGCTGTCGCCTTCGACCTGCAGCAGCACCGCCGGGTAGAATTGCCAGCCGATGTTGCCAGTCAGGGTACACAAGCTGTACTGCAGTGGATGCGCTCGAATGTGCAGTGAAACCATGACCATTCTATGGAAATCATCATCATCAACGGACCCAACCTGAACCTGCTGGGCAAGCGCGAGCCAGAGATTTATGGGCACGAGCGCTTCGAGGATTTTTTTGCCCGGTTGCAGATGGATTTTCCGAATGTTTCGCTTCACTATTTCCAGAGCAATCACGAGGGCGAGATCATCACCAAACTGCACGAAGTAGGCTTCAGCTTTGATGGCATTGTGTTGAACGCCGGTGCTTACACGCACACCAGCATTGCCATCGCCGATGCGATCGCAGCCATTCGGACGCCCGTGGTGGAGGTGCACATTTCCAATGTTTTCAAGCGGGAAACTTTTCGCCACCACTCCTACATCAGCGCGGTGTGTGAAGGCGGTATTTTTGGTTTGGGACTGGACGGTTACATCCTGGCGATTGAGTATTTTATGTGATTTTCGTCAGGCTTTAGCCTTCTTGGGGTCTCCCAATTTGAACGTCAAATCCAGTACCCGCAGGCGTTTGCGCTTGCCAAAGCGGTAGGTTTTGTATCTGAAAATTTTCGGCACAATCCAACCCAGCAGCCAGGAAGTACCGGTCACAATGGCATCCGACCAGCGGTAATTGGTATCGGGATTGCCATCCGTCAGCGTACCGATCAGCGCACTCGCCGACCAGCCCGCGCCAAACAAATAGAGCGAACTGCGCACGCCTTTGCTCCACCTTAGTTCCCAGCGTATTTTCTCAATATTTTTAATATCGACATAACGATCTTTGAAAACCAGCAAATCCTTATCCACATCAATATCCTGAATCACATGCGTGTACCAAAAATCATCATCGTATAATTTGTACGTGATCTCATCACCGACGTAAATTTTCTGCGTTTTGGCTTTGCCGTATTTTTCAATCTGCAAAACCTTCTGTGCCGATGCCATGCCGATGGAAAAGAGAAAGAACAAAAAGAGTAAAGATATTCGCATGAAAAGCAGTTTTAAAGATGAAACGTTTGGAATCAGGCAGCTGTTGTCACGCATCTGCTCCCAATAATAGAGTAACCAAAGCTCAGGTTTGGTTGTCCGCGCGCAGCTTTTTCAGCAAACGCCTCAGCATTTTTTGCATGGCTTCTTCAATTTCAGTAAAAGTCAATATTTCGGAAGCGGTGTAAATAATCATCAAGCCGAGTTGGTGGTTCGCTATTGGCTGTTGGCTGTTTGCTGTTCGCCGTTCGCCGCTCACTCCTCGCCGCTTGTCGCTTGTCTCTTGCCCCTTGCTTCCTGTCCCTTGCTGCTCGTCTCCCATCCTCCCATCCTCCCATCCTCGATACAAAACATGCTTATTCAGCCGATACGCCTCGCGTACCAGCCGCCGGATACGATTGCGATCTACCGCGCGCTTGAATTTTTTCTTGGAAACGCTCAGGGCAAATTGTGCCGGAAATTCGCTGCGCGGCTCCGCCATTTCCACCCAAACGATCCGCAAGGGATACTGCGCAAACGACTGCCCCTGCTTGAACAATTGTTCGATCACTTTCCGACTTTTGAGTCGCTCCGCCCGTTTGAATGTGAAATCTGGCATAGCATTTCAACTTGCAAGCGCTAGTTGAACATTAAGTGGATGATCAGCAGCAAGATGTGAAACATTCAAAATAGAAAAACCGATAATTCGATTATCTTCCGTCACCTTTTCCATGACCGCGTCATTTTCAGTTTCGCGAAAATGACCGGGCGCTTTTTCAAAAATGACCTCCAGATAATCCCCTTCTTTATCGTAATAAATTGTTATGTTCTTTTCCATCATTTAAATTCTGTCTGATAAAAAATCCCGAAGGGATGGCAATGCCATAAACTTGTCCATCTACATGTCTCCCGATGCTTGATTTACCAATAGTATTTTATTTCAAAATACCAATTTCGCCATTTTTTCTTTTCAAACCGTTCCTTTTTACAAATTTCTGCGTCTCAATAAGCAAAAAACAATTTTACACGATGGAAGCATACCCAAAAAACACGTTGACCATCAAAGCTTGGGCGGAGGAAGACCGGCCGCGCGAAAAGCTGCTCGCGAAAGGCAAGCAAAGCCTCTCGGATGCGGAATTATTGGCGATCCTGCTTGGCTCCGGCTCGCGCAACGAAACCGCCGTCAGTCTGGCGCAGCGCATTTTGAAGTCCGCTGACAACAACCTGCACGAACTCGGCAGGCGCTCGCTCCAGGAGTTTATGAAATTCAAAGGTGTAGGCGAAGCCAAAGCCATTACCATCGCTGCGGCGCTGGAACTCGGCCGCCGCCGCCAACTCTCGGACGTGCGCGAACGCCCGCAAATTCGCAGCAGTCGCGATGCCTACCTCGCCATTGCCGCGACGCTCATGGATTTGCCGCACGAAGAATTCTGGATATTGCTGCTGAACCGCGCCAACAAAGTGATGAGTCGAGAACAAGTGAGCGTGGGCGGCGTAGCCGGCACGGTGGTAGATGCCAAGATCGTCTTTCGCAAAGCGATCGAAGGCATGGCGTCGAGCATCATTCTGGTGCACAATCACCCTTCCGGGAATTTGCAGCCCAGCCAGGCGGATATCGACCTGACCAAAAAATTGCGCCAGGCCGGTCAAACGCTCGATATCGCCGTGCTCGACCATCTCATTATCGCCGAGACCAGCTACTTCAGTTTTGCCGATGAAAACCTGATGTAAGTTTTAAGAAAATCTTATTTTCTGGTGCGATCAAACTATCTTTTGTAATTTGCGTTTTTCATAAGCGTACCAACATATTTTTGTACAAAATGCCGGGATTTCCGGTGCGATCTACACCCGATGGATGCAGCAAATAAAAAGTTCGACTTTTCGCTCCTGGTAAAAGTATTGGCACTCGCCAAACCGTACAAGCGCATCTTTGCGCTGGCGGGCTTGCTGGCCGTGGTGTTGGCGCCATTGGCGGTGGTTCGGCCGCAGTTGATCAAAGTGATGGTGGACGAGTATATTTTCGTCAACGACCTGGCGGGGCTGGGCAGAATGGCGCTGTTACTTGTGGGGTTGCTGCTCATCGAGTTTGTGTTGCAGTATGTTTTCCAGTATTCTACCGGCTTGCTCGGGCAGTCGGTGATCCGGGATTTGCGGGTACGCGTGTTCCGGCACATTACGAGTCTGCGCCTGAAATATTTTGACAAAACGCCGGTGGGTACTTCAACCACCCGCACCATCAACGATATTGAAGCCATCAACCAGATTTTCTCAGAAGGTGTAATCACCATCATTGCCGATATGCTCACGGTCATCGCCGTGGTGGCGATCATGCTTTATACCAGTTGGAAACTGACGCTGATCTGTATGCTGGTGCTGCCTTTCCTGATTCTGGCGAGTTATATTTTTCAGAAAAAAGTGCGCTACGCCTTCCAGATTGTTCGTACCCAGATTTCCAAAATGAATGCCTTTCTGCAGGAGCGCATCACGGGCATGCGCACGGTGCAAATTTTTAATGCGGAAGAACAGGAAGCAGAAAAATTCAGAACGATCAATCGCGAATATACGCAGGCAAACCTGGATTCCATTCTCTACTATGCGATCTTTTTTCCGGTGGTGGAGATTATCTCCGCTGCTTCGCTGGGCCTGATGGTCTGGTACGGTGCACGGGGTGTGATCGGCGGCGACGTAACGCTGGGGGCGCTGGTGGCATTTCCGATTTACATCAACATGCTCTTCCGCCCGATCCGGATGATCGCGGATAAATTCAATACCCTGCAGATGGGGCTGGTCGCCTCGGATCGCGTTTTTGGCGTTCTGGATCAAACAGACCGCATGGAAAATCAGGGCGAACTACGCCCGGATCGCTTCCAGGGGGAGGTTGATTTTGAAAACGTCTGGTTTGCTTATACCGATGATGATTATGTACTAAAAGATGTGAGTTTTCACATCAAACCCGGCGAAACGCTGGCGATTGTCGGTAGTACCGGCTCCGGTAAAACGACGATCATTAATCTGCTGAATCGCTTTTACGATATTCAAAAGGGCGAAATCAAAATCGACGGCAACAACATCACCGAGTACGACCTGTACTACATGCGTCGGCGCATCGCGCTGGTGCTGCAGGATGTGTTCCTTTTCTCCGGTTCGGTGATGGAAAATATCACCATGCGCGACAGCGGCGTGACCCGCGAAGAGGTGATCGAAGCAGCAAAGATGATCGGCGCGCACGAGTTCATCGAGCGCCTGCCCAATGGCTATGACTATCAGGTGATGGAACGTGGCGCTACCCTTTCGGTTGGGCAGCGGCAATTGATCTCGTTTGTACGAGCTTTAGTTTTCAATCCCGATATTCTCATTCTGGATGAGGCAACATCTTCCATCGATCCGGAAACGGAATCGGTCATCCAATTTGCCATCGAGACACTGATTGCGAAGCGCACATCCATCATCATTGCGCACCGCCTGAGTACGATTCGCCATGCGGATAATATTCTGGTTTTGAAAAAAGGCGAAATCCAGGAGTTTGGCTCGCACGAAGAACTGCTCAAAATCGAAGACGGGCAGTATAAGCAATTATACGAAATGCAATTTTTGCAATTGGAGGAAGTGTAAATTAACTTTTGGTTGCCCAATCTCCCAATAACAAATCCCAAATAACAACCTTCTCAAGCATCCTTCCATTTCCAAAGTAAGCGGCAGGCATAGGTGCGATATGGTCGCCACGGTTCAGCGATTTCCTGGAGCCGGGGCTTGAGGGCGCGCCCGGTTTCTTCCACTTCATACAGGCGGATCATCGCATTGCGAATGCCCAGATCGTCCAGCGGCAGGATGTCGGGGCGCTGTAGCGAAAACATCAGGATCATTTCCACGGTCCATTTGCCCACGCCTTTGATTTGCGTAAGCTCCTTGATGATTTCTTCATCTTCATGCTGTGACCAGTCGTAATTTTCCAATTTATTTTCTTTGAAAAACGCGGCGATATTTTGAATATAGCTTGCCTTCTGACGTGAAAGCCCTACGGCACGCAATTCCTCATCGCTAAAAGCAAGCACCTGCTCCACGTGCGGGTAACCGTCTTCAAATAAATTCAGAAAACGCTCCTGAATCGTGGCGGCAGCTTTCACCGAAATTTGCTGTGAAATAATAGAGCCGAGCAGGTCGCTATAAACATCGCCCGCAACGCCCCATTCGTACAATTCCGTGGAATCGATCACGCTTTTGAGTCGTTTGTCTTTCGACAAATGCGAAAGAATATCTGGTGCTATCATGCGTGCAAGATAGCAAACTCAGCGAAGAGAAGAAATGATGTTCAGGGATTTAAAAAATGTGTTTCAACGAGTGTTGTAAGGCGTGTTTGTGCGTGCTTAGGCTACTGCAGCAGTGGCTTTGTTGAGGCGTAGCTCCAAGTATTGCTCCCGGAAGCCGAGTTTTTTGTAAAACTGCAACGCCGGGTTGTCGTGTTCAACGTGGAGCGCAATTTCGCCATCGGCGTGTCTAATAGCGCTTTTCATAACGTAGTCGATTGTAGGCTCATCGTTGCGGTAATCTTTGTGAAACGTGACGTACACAAAGAGGTTTTTGGCGTTGTAGCCTTCCATTCCGGTTCGGTTGACGATCACCGCTGCGATGATCTGTCGATCTTGCCGGACGGACAATACAAAACCTCCGAAAGACGGCTTGTGCTTGATGGCGTACTCAATGGCATCCCGCACCTGCTGTTTGTCGGTTCTTTCCGTGTGCTCACACAGGAAATTCACCACCGTGCTTTTTTCAGCGGGGCTCATTCCGGTGAAAGCGTCGTAGAGGGTCGTCTCGTAGCTCATTTTGTGATTTGCTTTGTTAAACCGGTTTTTTTTAATTGCGTTTAAAATTAAAGGAATTATCTGAACGAAAAAAACTTTATTAAGAAAAATTTAACGAAAAAAGTGTTGATTATCAATGACAAAGACGTTTGTACCTTACTGTAAATGCTTTTCGATACCTGGCAATAAAAGTGTCAATTTATTGTCAATAGCGTGATTCGATTTGAAAGGAAGCATTATACCCTCTAACTTCGTTTGCCAGAAAATCAAATCATTATGAAGTATCTGAATATTATTTTTTGCGTTTTTTGCGCCGTCACATTTCTAACGGCGCAGAACGATAACCGGGGAAACAAAATAGACGCAGCTCTGATTGCCGCGATAGATAAAGGTGAAAATATTGATTTCATCATACTCCTGCAAACGCAGGCGGATGTTTCTGCGGCTAAGCATTTGAAAACCAAGCAAGCCAAAGGTCGCTTTGTTTTTGAAACCCTGCGCAGCAAGGCGTTAGGGACGCAGCAAGGCGTCATTGATATTTTACAACAACAGGCGACGAGCTTTCATCCATTTTTTATCGTCAATGCCATTCATGCTTCCGGCAATCTGGAACTCATTGAAAAGCTGGCAAAACGTAACGACGTCGCATATATCATGTCAAATCCCTGGACGCGCTTCGAAGGACCGGTGAATTACCAAAGCGCTCGACCGCTTCAGGCGCGCGACGGCATCGAATGGGGTATTCGTCGCATCCATGCCGATCAGGTATGGGAAATGGGCTACACCGGGCAAGGCGTTGTCGTGGCAGGACAAGACACCGGTTACGATTGGAGTCATCCGGCGATCAAAGAAAAATATCGTGGCTGGAACGGTAGCACTGCCGATCACAATTACAACTGGCATGATGCCATTCGCGAAATCAGTCCATTGCACGGTGATTCCATTGTAAAACCAGAAAACAACCCCTGCGGGCTTGACATCAATACGCCCTGCGATGACAACAGCCACGGCACGCATACCATCGGCACTGCTGTTGGTGATGATGGCAATGGCAATAGAATTGGCGTGGCACCCGGCGCCCGTTGGATTGGCGCGCGCAACATGGAGCGAGGCTACGGCACACCGGCAACTTATACCGAGTGCTTCGAGTGGTTCCTGGCGCCGACCGATTTGAATAATGAAAATCCGAATCCGGACCTGGCACCGCACGTCATCAACAATTCCTGGGGTTGTCCGGATTTCGAGGGTTGTAATCCTTCCAACTGGGCACTGATGGAAATGGCGGTGAATAACCTGCGGGCGGCCGGCGTGGTAGTGGTCAATTCGGCGGGTAATAGCGGCTCCGGCTGCAACTCTATCAACACGGCTGCAGCAATTTTCTCGGGTACTTTTGCCGTTGGCGCGACCCAACCGAATGACACCATCGCCGGCTTTAGCAGTCGCGGTACGGTGAGTATCGACGGTAGCAATCGCCTGAAACCCAACGTTTCTGCGCCTGGAGTGTCTGTTCGTTCGGCGGTACGCAACGGCGGTTACCGAAGTTTTAGCGGTACCAGCATGGCGGGGCCGCATGTGGCGGGCGTGGTGGCGCTGGTGATTTCTGCTAATCCCGACCTTGCCGGGCAAGTCGAAGTTATTGAATCCATCATCGAAGCAACGGCGAAACCGATGCAGACGGAGCAAAGTTGTGACGGTGTTTCCGGCTTAGACATCCCGAATACTACCTATGGACACGGTCGCTTGGATGCGCTGGCGGCAGTAAAGTTAGCTCTGGAGACAGAAACCGTTGGCACCGACGAACCAGGAAAATCCCAGGCGGTGGAGCTGTTTCCAAACCCTTCCGATTCATTTTCGACCGTTCGTATGCGGGGCTTTTTTGGTGAAATTGATTTTCATTTGTTCAATGCAACCGGTCAGTTGTTGCAAAGCTGGAACTGGCAGGCGCAAGGTACTTCGTTGGAGCAAATTGATTTGAGCCGGCTTCCGGATGGTGTTTATTTTTATCAATTGCAGAATGAGGAAACTGTTTTATCGGGAAAAGTTGTTAAACAATAAAAGCGTATCTTTGAAGCAAACCAGTGAAGCATGATTGATAGCTTGGACAAACTTTCGATGGATGGCGTTTACACCTACGCCGATTATTTGACCTGGAAATTTGACGAGCGCGTCGAATTGATCAAGGGCA
>CAZFBU010000135.1:7581-12018 GCA_964517175.1 uncultured Saprospiraceae bacterium | reverse complement strand
AATGACAAAAAATACATGGCGCTGTCGAAAGGCATTAACACCAATGATTCAGAGTTATATTTGTATGATTTTGAAACCAAAGCATTAAATAAGATTTCGGAAAATATCGCCGCCCACCAACCGGCCGATTTCAGCACCGACAGCCAGGCGCTCTACTACCTGACCGACGATGGTAAGGAATTTCAGTACCTCGTGCGCTACGATATTGCCAGCGGCGAGCGCGAAACCGTGCAGGAAGAAGATTGGGACATCAGCTACATTTATTTTTCGCACCGTGGCAAATACCAGGTCATTGGCATCAATGCGGATGCCAAAACGATTGTAAAAGTCTATGATACTGAAAGTGGTAAGCAGATCGACTTTCCTGATTTTGACAATGGTAGCATTACTGGCGTCAATATTTCGCGCAGCGAAAAAAACATGCTATTCAACGTCGGTTCGTCTGATATGCCGAGCAATCTGTTTGTGTACAACTTCGCCGACGGCAAGCATACGCAACTGACCAATACGCTCAACCCTGAAATCAATCAGGATGATCTGGTCGCAGCCGAGGTGGTGCGCTACGAATCCTTTGATGGCGTGGAAGTTCCGGCGATTTATTACAAGCCACACCAGGCTTCGGAATCGAATAGAGTACCCGCGCTGGTGTGGGTGCACGGCGGCCCGGGCGGGCAGTCGCGCCAGACGTACAATTCGACCATTCAGTACCTCGTCAATCACGGCTATGCGGTACTGGCAGTCAACAATCGCGGCAGCAGCGGCTATGGTAAGACTTTTTACAAAATGGATGACCAAAACCACGGCGAAAAAGACCTGATGGATTGTGTGGAAGGTAAAAACTGGCTCGCGGAACAATCCTACATCGACGGCGAAAAAATCGGCATTATCGGCGGCTCCTACGGCGGCTTTATGACGATGGCTGCGCTGGTGCATCAGCCCGAGGAGTTTGCCGTAGGGGTCAATATCTTCGGCGTAACCAACTGGCTGCGAACCCTCAAGAGCATTCCGCCGTGGTGGGAATCTTTCAAGGATGCTCTCTACGAAGAAATGGGCGACCCCTACAACCTGGAAGACTCCACTCGCCTGTACCGAATTTCGCCCCTCTTCCACGCCGACCAGATCACCAAGCCGGTGATGGTGCTGCAGGGCGCACAGGACCCCCGCGTGCTCCAGGTCGAATCGGACGAAATTGTGGAAGCTACTAAAAAGAACGGCGTGCCGGTGGAATACGTGCTCTTTGAGGACGAAGGGCACGGCTTCGTAAAAAAGGAAAACCAGATCGAAGCCTACGGTAAGATCCTGGAATTTCTTGACAAGCATTTGAAAGGGAAGGATGAGTTGAAGGGATAATGTTGGGATACTTGTCCGCCTTTCGGCGGCTGGGCTTATCATCTCATCATGTAATCAGAAGAGCAATAGCCAATTAATTGGCTGAAACAAAAGACAGCGGTGGCATTACAAACAACAATGCCGCCGCTTTTTTTATAAAAAACCATTATATTGCACAGAATAGCTTTCGAGCAAATAATGACCAGCAATCATGGAAAAAGAAGGGAGAAGATTTTAAATACTGCATTCATTCATCCACCGAATAAAAAACCAGAACCCAATGGCAGAACCAACATCCATCGAACGGGCGCTCCAACTCTTCACGGCTGTTTTCAAAAACCGCGGGCTCAGCAAAGTACGCTCGGAATTCTCCGAAGCCTTCGCCAACGAAGTCCTCCTGATCTGGGACAAATTCAAACCCTGGTTCATCCGGGAAGACCCCGAATGCGGAAATGCTCCATAACTAAGGAGATTATCTTTTCTGAATGCAGAAAACTTTTTACCTTAACGTGACCTTTTCACAAAGACATTAAGCGAGTCTTCTTGAATAACTGATTTCTTTAAAAGTTTATATACAAATGAATGATGTCTTAACAAACTATAAAAAAGCTACAACGCTAATTGAAGTGGATAACGCCGTACGATTTGATGTACCTATATCCAGTGAACATGAATTTTTTACAGACTTTTCAGAAGTTAGAGGTGACTTCGAGGACAGAATGGTTTATAAAAGCTTAAATGTAAACCCCAAAACATTTGAGTATAACCGAGAAGCAAATATTGGAAACAAAACCATACTTTTTTTAGCTGGAATGAGAGGATCTGGTAAAACATCTGAATTATCAAGAATCTCAGATAAACTAGACAATATGAAAGGCTTTTTCTGTGTCACTTGCAATCTGGATGTGGGGTTGGATGTGAATGACATGGAATACATGGATATTTTAATTTTTCAGTTAGAAAGACTTTTTGAAGAATTAGATAAAAACCAGATAAATATTGACACTTCTGTCATAGAATCTTTACAAAAATGGTTCAGTGAACGAATTAATGAAATAAATAAAATTATCAAAAAAGAAGGTGGGCTCGAGGTGGGCATCGAAGCCAAAACGCCCAGCCTATTCAACTTCCTTGGTATCCTCGCTAAGGTAAAGGCTAATATTCTGGGAACGAAAGAAAATGCTGACAAAATCAGAACTGTTTTCAAAAATAATTTCACCGAGTTTGCTCAAAAAGTTAATGAATTCTTTGAACATGTTAATATCGAGCTACGAAAAAACAATATTTCGAAAGAATTACTCTTCATCGTGGATGGATTAGAAAAAGTAGCAACCAAGGCTTTGCGAAAAAAAATAGTGGATGATGAAAGTAATCGCATACGACAAATCAGAGCAAATACCATTTTTACGCTTCCTTTACATTTGATGCCGCTTCGACAAAAACTTATTGCATTTAGTACTGTCGTTACTTTTCCGTTTGTAAAAATCCGGGAAAAAAAAGGTGATGTTGTTCCTCAGGCAGTTGATCGTTTCATGGAATTCGTATTCAAGCGAATTGACGAAAGTCTTTTCGATAGCCCTGAAACAGTGAAAAAAGCTATCCTCTACGGAGGGGGGTCGCCCAGGGAGTTGTTGCGCATACTCGAGTATTGGAATCTATTCGCAGACGAAGAAAAAGGAATACTGGATGAGGCTTCGCTCGACAAAGCCATCAAAAAACTTGCCGCAGAAACCGCTCAATATGTATCGAATGATAACCTGGAAAAATTAAAAATCCTGAAAGAAAATAATGAAAAAGGCATCCCCACCCCTTTCGATGAAGATTGGCAGGATTTACTGGAAAAGCTGATTGTTTTGGAATACAATGATGGCAACTATAAAAGAGTAAATCCGATTGTGGAAGTGTCGGAACTTTACAAGCACTATGTCGAATAATTACATACATGAGGTCAGCCTTCTATTAAAATTGCTTCGTACGGAAGCATTCCGATTTGTGATTGTTCACCACAACCACTACGACCTGGTGCGCCAACTCGAGGAAGATTTATTGAAAAAATATCCCGAAAGACCTTTTGAAAAGCTGGACGTTCGGAAAAGTGATTATCAGCAAATCATGCAAGCTTATTATCAGCTTGGAAGTGGTTTTTTGTTTTTAGAAAACTTTGAAGATACCCTGAAGAAAGAGCAAGATAGCCGAGGAATGCAAACCGACGAAATGCTCAAAGAGAATAAACGTCGAGATGGTATTCTGTCAGGTCTTAATCTTCGTCGAGACAAACTTGCCCGCTATCCCATTGCCCTAATCGTTTTTGTTTTTTCCAATTCTGAAAGTCTGCATTCAAAAACCATCATGGAGCAAATGCCCGATTTGTGGTCATTTCGATCTTTGATTCTCGACTTAAAACAAGAGCCGACCGCTCAGCCAACCGTTGATCGTATCGAAAGAACGCCTGAGCGCACATCTTCTCTGGGAGGTGCAAGCAGAGCGGAAAAACAGCAAGAACTTGATCGCCTGCTTGCGCAGCTACAAAATGCCCCTGATGAGGAAACGTCGCTGCGCCTTACCCTGTATCCGCAGATTGTAGCGCTGCAAAAAGACCTCGGCCAATACCAGGCAGCCATTGAATGTGCTGAAGACTGGATGAAAGTAGCTGAGCCAGATGATCAACCAATGCTGCTCGTGGAGCAAGGGGATTTGCAGCGAACGATTGGTGCATTAGATCGCGCCAAAAACTACTTTGAGCAAGCCCTGAAACTCGCCCAAAAACTGGAAAATGAAGGCGACATAGCCGCTACCTCGCAACGCTTAGGCGACATAGCAAGTGATATGGGGGATTTTGAGTCCGCATCACAATATTATGAAGCTTTTCTCGCCAAGATGCAACATTTATCCCAGGAACAACCCGATCGTTCAAACTACAAACGCGGACTAGCGGTTGCATACGAACGCCTCGGCGATTTGTGGAAAGCCAAAGGCGATTTCAACCAGGCGCTCGACTATTTTGAACGAGAAACCGTCTTATTTGAAGAACTCTACCAAGCCAATCCACACTCGGAAAGCCTCAAAAACGGGCTCGCCATTTCCTATGAAAAACTCGGCGATTTGTGG
>CAZFBU010000135.1:0-7481 GCA_964517175.1 uncultured Saprospiraceae bacterium | reverse complement strand
AAACCGTCTTATTTGAAGAACTCTACCAAGCCAATCCACATAATTACAATTTAAAAAATGGTTTGGGTATTTCCTGGTATAAATTGGGAGACATTCACTTAGCGCTGGAACAGCCGGAGAAAGCCTTGCCTTTTTTCAAAAAAGCAGAAGGATTCTGGCAAGACCTTTGGGAACAAACACAGTTGCAAACATTTGAGAATTATCTGGAAATTGTCCGCAAGCGCATCGCTGAATTAGAGAAGTGAGCAGCTCGCCCACCTGTTTATCCGCTTCTGGCGGAAGGCGAGTCTGGCATCTCCACCTCTGGCATCTGGCATCTGGCATCTCACATCACACTTTTATAAACTCAAACGGCTCGTACGGGATATTCGCATTCAGGTATTTGCGGTAAGCGATGTGTACGCGGTCCACCTCCACGTTCATTTTGGCATAAATACTGCGGATTTCGTGGTTGTGCGCGCGGATGGTCGCGAGGTACATCACGGGGTACAGGTGCACATTGCGCGGGCTGCACAGGTAGTCGAGCAGCAGGGCAAAGACGCCCTTCGACTGGTAGTCCGGGTGGATACCGAAGCCCATGCCCTTGGCGTTTCGGGTTTTGGCGAAGGTTTTTTTCAGGTAGAAAACCAGGATATTCCAGGGTGTGAGCCTGCCTTTGGCGTGTTTCAGTAGCGGATTGACATCCGGGTACAGGGCGATGAAACCGGCGGGTTCGTCATCGAAGTAAGCCAGGCAGGCGATATGCGGGTCGGCGATGGGTTTGGCTTGCTCCATCATGGTTTTCACCTGCCTGCCGCTAATGGGTTTGAAATGCTCAAACTGCTCAAAGGAAGCGTTATAGACGATGCTGAAATCTTCGGCAAATTGGTCCAGGCTGGAAAAATCCAACGGCTTGATCGAGACGTCGTTGCGCGACTTGATGCGCTCCGCCAGCGCCCGCATGCGCTCGAAGGGGATGTTTTTGGAATAGCCCTTGTAGGTCAGAATTTGCTCGAAGGGGTGGTAGTTGTGCTCCAGAAAAAACTTCTCGTAATACTTCGGCTGGTAATTTTCCTGGTAGAGGGGCGGCAGCCCGTGCCCTTTCACCAGCAAGCCCCAGAATTTATCGCGCTCGCCGAAGTTGATCGGTCCGTCGATCAGTTCGATTCCTTTCGACTTCAGGTAACTCTCCGCCGCATCGAAGAGCATATCGGCGGCTTTTTCGTTGTCGATGGATTCAAAATAGCCGATGCCGCCAATTTTGTGGGTCTGCCCTTCGTTGCGCGCGTGGTCGATGAAGGCGGCGATCCTGCCAATGGGCTTGCGCCCGTCCAGCAGCACGAAGCACTTGGCTTCGCCGTGGTCGAAGGTTTTGTTCTTGTCCGGATCGAATACCGCTTCCACCTCCGCCTGGAGGGGAAAGATGTAATTGGGGTCGTTTTTGTAAACCGTGTGCAAGACGCGGTGAAACAATCGCCAACTGCGCTGGTCTGCTACTGCCTGAATTTTCATATTTCCAAGTTATTCCTGTTCGCAAATTTAGCCCAAAAAACGGAAAAGTGAGCAGCCTGGTGTGCTTTGTCAGATTTCCAGGAAGTCAAAAGGTTCCAACGGCAGCGAATCGTCGAGCATTTTCCGGAAGGCAATGTGCACGCGGTCGGGGCGCACGCCGAGGTTGGCGCAGGTGTCCAGCATCACTTTGTTGTGCCCGCGAATGGTGGCCAGCAGGATGTGCGAATACCGCCGGGTGACTGCGGGTTGGTACAAAAAATCGACCATGAGCGGAAAAATGCCCTTGCGCTGAAAATCAGGGTGAATGCCAAAGGCCACGCCTTTGACCATCTGCGGGCGGGTGGTTTTGAGTCGCCACAGGAAGCCGGGCAACGTGCGGAGGTTGAGCTTGCCGTTGGCGGGTTTCAAAAACGGATTTACCTCCGGCAGCAAGCCGCAAAAGCCCACGGGCTGCTCGCCGGCGTAAGCGAAGCAGATGAGGTTCGGATCCATGATGGGCTTGGCTTGTTTGAAAATCTGCAAAATCTGCCGGGCAGAAAGCGGCTTGAAATAGGGAAAATGCTGAAATGCTTCGTTGTAAACCCGGGAGAAATCTTCGGCGTACTTTTGCAATCGATTTTTTTGGATAAGCTGCATTGTCAGGTCGTAGCGTTGGCGCACCCGCTCTGCCAGCGCGTGAAAGCGCCCGGTTGGTATATCGGAAATTTTGCCTTTGAGGGTGAGCACCTGCTCGTACGGACGAAAGCCCCAGGCTTCAAAAAATGGGCGGTAGTAGGGCGGATGGTAATTTTCCTGGTAAATGGGCGGGTGCTCAAACCCTTTGACGAGCAGGCCCCAGAATTTATCGCGCTCGCCAAAATTTACCGGCCCGTCTATTGCCCGCACGCCTTTTGCTTGCAGATACGCTTCTGCTTTTGCGAAAAGCGAAAAGGCAAAATCCTGATTATCAGTGCATTCAAAAAAGCCAATGCTCCCAGTTGGAAAATCCTGCTGGGCGTTGCGCTCGTGGTCGAGGAAAGCGGCAATGCGCCCGGCGGGCTTGCCGTGCTCGTCGAGCAATACGAAGCACTTTGCTTCGCCGTGCAAAAAAGTGCGATTGGTTTGCGGAGTGAAAATTTTTTCGACATCCGACTCCAGGGGCGCAATCCAGACGGGATTGGCTGCGTAAATTCGTTGTGGAACCTGATGAAAAAGCCGCCAGTCACGTGGGTTTGTCACTTCCACGATCCTCGGGTTGCCTTGTTGTATATTTTTCACGAAGGTGTTTTTGAAGCAAAAAATACAGATTTTCCGTGATTTTAAAAACGGTTCGCCAAAAGTATGACTTCATCCAGCAGCGCACTAAGGGTTGCTTCCGTCGTCAATGGATTCATAATGGACGTTCGCAGGTAGCGCTTATTGCCGAGCATGGTTTGCACGATGTAAAATTTGCCCGATTCTAATAATTTTCTGCGAATGGCACTATTTAGTTCATTTAGTTGCTCCTCCGGCGCTGCCACGTAGCGGAAGTTGACAATATTCGCCTGCGGTTCGATGGCAAGTTCAAATTCCGGTCGCTCCCGGATCATCGTCGTAAACTGCTCCGCCAGTGCAAACAACCGATCCACATGCTCGGTGAAAATTTCCTCGCCGTAGGTTTTTAAAATCGAGTAGAATTTGATGACCATCATCGTTTTCGTGCATTCGAACGTGCGCCGCCCGGTGTTGAACCACTCGGGTGCTTGCTGCGCATCCCAGAGATACTGGGCTTTCTGGGCGAAAGTTTTATACGAATCGGCTTCGCGCCGAAAGATGACGCCCGTAGCCAGTGCCGGGGTCAGCAGCATTTTATGATAATCAATAATGACCGAATCGGCGCGCTCGATGCCCGTTACGAGCTGTTTGTGCTGCTCGGAAAAAACCACCGCAGCGCCGTGCGCGCCATCCACGTGAAACCAGAGGTTGTGTTTTTCGCTAAAATCCGCCAGCGCTTCGAGGTCATCGTAAGAGCCGGTCGCCGTGGAGCAAGCGCTGCCGACCATCGCGATCACAGTCAAGCCTACTTTCGTTGCCTCCTGGTAGTAGCGTTCGAGTTGTGAGGTATCGATTTGATATTGGTCATTTACCGGCACTTTGATGATGCCCGCGCTGCCCATGCCGAGAATGCGCGCCGCCCGGTCGATGCAGTAGTGCGCCTCTTCCGAGACCATGACCGCCAGTTTTTCCTGGTGCCCGTGTTCCCAGACTTCAGTCGGGGCTTTGGCTTTACGAGCGGCGAGCATGGCGGTAAAATTCGCCAGCGTGCCCCCGGAGGTCAGAAAGCCCGCCGCGTCCTCCGGGAAGCCGATTTTTTTGGCGGTAAAATTGGTCACTACGCGTTCCAGCGCATTGGCAGCCATGCCCATCTCGTAAACGCCTGTGCCATTATTCAAGACATCTGAGACCAAACCCGCCAGCGAAGCCACCAGCGCCGGTGCCGAGACCTGATGCCCGATGTACCCGGGATGATGAATGTGAATGGCGTGTTGCAAAATATCTTCGAAGAAAGCCATCGGTTCGCTCGTGCCCAACTGCGCAGCAGACTGCTCCCAGTGCGCCAGCTCATCCGCCGGATCTCGATAATCAATTACTTTTGCATTAGCATTTTGTTCTACGTATTGCAAATTATCGGCAAGTAGATCAATCAATTCATGCCCCAATTTGCGGAAGCTCTCCGGATCGAAGGCTTGTTCCAGCAGTGTTTTGGCTGTTGTGGTTTGCATGGTGGTTTTTTTGAAAAGAGATAATAGACGAGAGATTTGTAACGCTGGTCTCACATCTCACCTCTGTCTTCTCAATACTCAACTCTCACATCTGATAAAAAGTTTCCCCTTCCCGCGCCATCCGCCGTAGCAGCGGACTACAGCGATAACGGTCTTCGTGGTAATTCCGGTACAGCGCATCCAGCATCTCTACGCAATGGGCAATGCCCCATTCATCCGCCCAGCGCAACAGCCCTTGCGGGTAATTCACGCCTTTGGTCATCGCCAGATCGATATCGTCGCAGGTCGCAATATTCCAAAATACGGCATCCGCTGCTTCGTTGATGAGCATGACGACGACGCGCCGCACGATCTGCTCGCCCAGGGCTTCGTTTTCCACAGGTTTCTGCGATGCTGCACCTTCGGCGTAATGGTAAAAACCGCGCCCGGATTTTCTACCCAGGTATCCGGCTTCCACCAGACGCTTTTGCGTGAAAGACGGCTTGTAGCGAGGGTCGTAGAAAAATGCCTCGAATACCGTTTCGGTAACGGTATAATTGATGTCGTGCCCGATGAAATCCATGAGCGTAAACGGTCCCATGCGAAAGCCGCCAATCTCCGTCATTGCCCAGTCGATGGTCGCGGCATCCGCAATACCTTCCTCGAGAATGCGCAACGCCTCGCCGTAGAACGGACGCGCCACGCGATTGACGATGAAGCCCGGGGTGTCCTTCGCCAGCACGGTCGTTTTGCCCCAGCTATCGATCAGTTTTCTGGTTTGCTCCAGCGTTTTGGCGGAGGTTTGCACGGCGGGTATAATTTCCACCAGCCTCATCAGTGGCGCCGGATTGAAAAAGTGAATGCCCAGCACGCGCGTCGGCTGCTCGCAAGCGGCTGCAATCGCCGCAACGGAGAGCGAGGAAGTATTCGTCGCCAGGATACATTGGTCAGAGACCACTTCCTGGATTTCGCGGAAGAGCGATTTTTTGATGTTTAAATCTTCGATGATCGCTTCGATCACCAAGCCACAACCTTGCAGGTCATCCAGCTTTTTTTCTACATAGTGAATCCGATTGAGCGTTGCCTCTGCCTCGGCTTTAGTCATTTTGCCCTTGCCGGCGAGTTTGTGCAGAATTTTATCCAGATAGTCTGCGGCGCTCTTCAAGGCTGCGTTATTGCTATCGTACAAAAACACCTCATGCCCGGCGCTCGCCGCCACCTGCGCGATACCTCGTCCCATAGAACCTGCACCAACAATGCCTATTTTTATCATGCTCAAAAGAATATTTGGTTAGTGCAGCAAAATAAGCAAGAGTTCGGAATTTTTGGAAAGATTGAGGCATTTTCATCCCGCAAACTTTGCCTCGTGCTCCAGCAGCCACTGCTTGCGCCAGATGCCCCCGGCGTATCCGGTGAGGCTGCCGTCCGAGCCGATCACCCGGTGGCACGGTATGACGATGGCGATGCGATTGCAGCCATTGGCGGTAGCAACGGCGCGCACGCCTTTGGGATTGCCGACTCGCTCGGCTTGTGCTTTGTAAGAACGCGTTTCGCCGTAGGGAATTTCTTGCAGTGCCGCCCAGACCTGCTGCTGAAAAGCAGTGCCCGGCGTGAGGAGCGGCAGGTTAAAATCCTTGCGCTTGCCCGTGAAATATTCAGCGAGTTGCGTTTGCAATTGATCTAAATTCGGGTGATTTCCGGGTAGGATGACGGCGTTTAATTTTTGCTGCAAATCCTTGAGCTCGGTTTCCAATGCCCTGCGGTCGGTGAATTCCAGCAGACAAATGCCTTCGTCCGTCGCAGCGGCGAGCATGGGACCCAGCGGCGTGGTGATGCGCGCGGACGTAATGACATTTTTTGCTTCGGTATCTTTTGGCGCCAAGCCCACATTTTTCCTGATCGAATGCGCAAAACCGCTCAGCGAATCGTAGCCATTGTCGAACGCCGCGCTCGACACCTTCTCGCCGCTTTTTATCATGGAAATGGCATTGTTGATGCGTAGTAACCTTTGAAATGCATGGAACGTCATGCCATGATTTCGCTGAAACCAGCGCCGCAGCCCCACCGGATCAATCTCCCGCTGCCGCAGGTCATAATCGGTGATTCTCAACTCCGGGTTTTGCGCAATTTCTTGCAATAAGTTTTTGATGTAAACTGGCGTTTCATCCTTGCGCAGCAAGGGTTTGCACACTTTACACGGGCGGTAGCCGTGGGTGATTGCTTCCCGCGTAGTGCTATAAAAGGCGACATTCTCGCGCTTGGGCTTGCGGGCGGTGCAGGTATTCCGACAAAAAATACCGGTGGTTTTCACGCCCACGTAAAACACACCCTCAAAACGGCTGTCTCGCTCCACCAGGGCTTCGTACATTTTATCTTCCGTCAATTGCTGTATCATTCGCTTCTTTTTCGCACAAAAATACAGGCATTTTCATCCGGCTGCAACCGAAAAATGGACAGGTAATTTTTGTGTGATGCGGTTGGTTAAAATACGCGGCACCGGACGGAGGGCTGGGGCTGACTTGGTATCAGATAAGATTGAAAATTAGTATCAACTATGCAACAGACCTAAGATACGCATCTTTTTTAAAATGTCCAAACTCATCGCTGTCCTCTGTCCAGTGCCAAGTATTCCCCTTCCAAAACGCTCCTCCCATTCACGGAATTGCCCGCATGGAATTTGCCACGGATTACGAAAGTTTGTCCTCAAAATAAAAAAAGTACCCAAACAAATACGCCACACCGGACGGAGCGCTGGGGCTGACGTGTGATTCACGAAAAGTAATGAAAACAAAATTCCAGCTACGTGCTTCTTTTCTTATCTTTGCATTCCTTTTAAATATTAGCGGAAACTGAATGGAGCGGAAAAAATGGGGTGCATTTCAAGATTTCGCATCAAGCGGCCTGTTGGCGGCAATTATTCATTAACAAAATGTCATTAAGAATAATATCCCAACGGTCAGCGTGGGTGCAAACCCTCAGATTAAGCATATGATTGGCTCCCGAAACAGACCATCGCTGCCCGGCTTTCTTCATTCGATGGTGCACCAGGGAGCGATGGGCGGATTCTACCGCCCCCGATCCAATGAACCATTGATTCGCTAAATAATACCACTTTCAATTGATAACGACGTGTTAGAGAGTGTTTTAAGTTTTGATTTACAAGTACTTATGATTTCTCCCGAAGGGACGCTCCATAGGAGTTATATTGACCTTTGGCGCGATTTCCGATCCAGACCTACAGTACGGGATTTCGCTGCGCTCAACTTCTCA